>JAPLMX010000103.1 GCA_026386805.1 Phycisphaerae bacterium
TTGCCGTTCTTTCATGGTAGTTCTCCTGGGCCCGGCGGGGCCTTCCTCAAGGGGAACTACCTACCCAAAAACACGCACGAAACGGCAGAGCCTTGTGAATGCTCACCGGCAGAGCCGGTGGTTAACGGAAACGCAATTTGAAGGGGAGAGATTCACCTGGCAAGGAAAGGTCTACGATCAGGCAAGCCAAGGCGTTATCCAAGTGGTGGACGAAGGTCGTTCGTCCAAACGGTTGACCGTGCTGTGTGCGGGACTGAGTGCTGACGCCACCAGAAGCATCCCTGCTATCAACGACCTGTACACTCTCTTCTACTGGCCTTCCGACGTATGGGGCTACGGCGGCATGGCCTCCTACCTGATCTTTGACCGGAACAAGTGGGTGCTCTCCGGCGATTGGGACGTTGCGGACCCAGACTTGGTACGACAATTCTGACCGGTGATATGAAGAAGCAGCGGGAATCTTCTGATTGACCGGGTCTTGCCCAAATGAACAGGGCTACACTTCTGGGAGTTGTGTTCGGTCACGTTCGCGGGCTTTTGCTGTGATTGTGAGGGGCAGGAAGGGCGGTCTGGGCCCCGCCAAGGGATATCAGGTAGTTGCAGATCGCGTAAGGCGGAAGCAGGTGAATACAACAGCGGGACTTGTTCATAGGGGGCGCATTACCATGCGAAGTGCAACACGGCCTGGACGATAACGATCCGGCCGGCCGCCTATTTACTTCGGGGAGAAACCGGCGGTCAGGCATTCACTCTCCACCTTCTGTCTGATTCAGGAGTAATGCTGCCTGGAATAGCACGTGTCTACCCTATCCGGACAGCCCCTACATCACCTACGACTACGATGAGCTAAACCGTATGACGGGGGTTCGCAACTCCTCCGGGACGGCCCTGGCCTCGTACAGCTTCGATGACCGCTCCCGCCGGACAGCCCTGGATTACACCAATTCAGCAGAGCCGGAGGCTTGCATTATGAACCGCTCCCAGTGGTTGGAAGGAACGCCCCAGGAGCGTCGTGAGGAGGGCGGACCGGCGGCGGAGGCGGTGAGCCGGCTACTTCCGCCCGGTGCGTTTGGCCCACGTGAGACCTCCCAGCGCGAGAACCGCGATTGCCCCCAGGGAAACCAAGACGCTCTTGGTGTGGGATGCAGGTTTTGGCGCTGGCGTGTCCGGTTCGTCCCTGCGACGGTCTTTCGTGTCGGCGTCGGTTGCAGGCTCCGGGGCGGTTTTCACTTCTTCCTTGCCCAAAGCCGTCAACTCGCTGGTCGCCGTGTATCCCTCGCGCGACCAAGTGAGGAATTTGACCGGCCCTTTTCGATAGACCTCCTTCACCATACCGTGGACACTCCCGTGGTACCACTGCTCCCGCTCTTCCGTCATGGGGATCTTCGCGATCTTGATATTCATGGTCGAAGTGGTTGTGGTCCGGTAGTGCCGGCAACCGGCAAACTCGCCGGCGGGTGTCGTTACTGTCTCGTCTTCCAGCCGCTCAATGGTGATCGTACTTGGCAGAGAAAACTCCACCGAATCCATTTTCAGCGTCGTCTCGATCTCTCGCTTCTGGCCGGGAGCCAGGTCCAGCAGTCGATAGGGTATCGCCGGGTCATATCTCAGTCTTGCCACCTCTCCCTTTTTGTTCTCGATCTCGAGCAGGGTCAGCATCTGCTCCTGATTGACGTGGACCCGTCCGATCACGTTCTTGCTATTGGTGAACCGCTCCTCAATGACCCACTGCCTGCCTTCCTGCCCCTCGGCAACGGAAATCACACGCATTATCCGTTCCCCATCGATCACATTCGGCTCCATATCACCCGGCCGCGGCCCCTGGTGCCGATACTCCCACCGCTGCCCCACCTCAAAGCTCTCGCGCACCGCTTGCTCCGGCCACGCCACGGCGCAGAGCAAGCCAATCAGCAGGCTCCCCACACATAGTCGGACGCTATGACGCCATCCAATCTCGGCAAGTGGTCTGCTCATCCAGGTTTCTCCCTATGGTCCAGATTCTCCACGTATCCAACTCATCTTGTGGAAACGGTCGACATATGGTACTCTCTTGCGAACACAGTGCAACCTTTATGTACGTGCATGAGAGTGGCATGTGTGAGGAGTCTCCCATCAACGAAGCACTTGTACGATCGGCCGTCGGGGACTATCATAGTCCGGCAATGCAAGCGGCGAGAACAGGACGCTGTTGCGGCCCGCCGGCTCGCAGAATTCGTTCCGTCACGGTATAATCCCGTCTTCACCATAAAGAGGCAACGTTTGAAAAGGAGGATTGCCATGAGGCAAAACACACGTCACAAGAGAACACACCTGGTTTGGGCGATGCTTGTCATCTTAGCGATCGCGGTGCCCCAGGCGCTCGCGGCCGAAGACATCAGCGGCGAGTGGGAGCTGGCGTCGGAGTTCAACGGCCGGCAGATGCTTTCCACTCTGATGATCGCCAAGGGCGCGGATGGAGCGCTCACGGGCAAGTGGGGCAGCACCGATCTGTCCAACGTGAAGTTCGAGGGCGAGAAGCTCACCTTCGTCCGTACCATGAAGTTCGGCGACCAGGAGTTCTCCATGAACTTCGCGGGGACCCTGAAGGATGGGAAACTCGCCGGCACGGTTTCCAGCGACCGGGGCGAGTCCACTGTCAATGGGACCCGGAGAAAGCCCGAGTCGCCCGCCGTGGGCCAATGGGACCTGAGTTACCGCATCGGGGACCGGGACGTCACAGCCAAGCTGGTCGTTTCCCAGAAACCCGATGGGGCGCTGGACGCCAAGTGGACCAGCCAGATGGGCGAAAGCACCATCTCCAACGTCAAGTTCCAGGATGGCAAGCTGAGCTTCACCCGCAAAGCCAAGTTCAACGACAACGAATTCGAAATGACCTTCGAGGCCACCGTCCAAGGCAACAAGCTGACGGGCGTGAGCAAGAATGACCAGTTCGAGGTCGCGGTCACCGGCCAGCGGTTCGGCTCGGCCCTGATCGGCAAGTGGGAGCTGACCACCACCACCGATCAGGGTACCCGCACGAGCGCCCTGATCGTCCGGGGCGATCTGTCGGGCCGCTATGAGTCCTTCGGCGGCGAGATTCCCGTCAAAGACCTGAAGCTCGAAGGCAACCAGGTGAGCTTCAAGGTGACGATGGGCTTCGGCGACCAGACACAGGAGAGGGAGTTCAAGGGAACGTTGGACGGTAAGACTCTCAAGGGGCAGATCACGTCGCCCAACGGTACCCGCGAAGTGACCGGCAAGAAGATCGAGGTCGCCCCGGCCCCGGCCGCCGAGGTCGTCTTGAAGCCCATGGCGCGGCAGCCGGACGTGATCTTCGTGCCGACGCCGCAGGCGGTCGTGGATAAGATGCTGGAGCTGGCCGAAGTCAAGCCGGGCGACGTCGTCTATGACCTCGGCTGCGGCAACGGCCGCATCGTCGTGACCGCCGCCAAGAAGTACGGCGTCAAGGCCGTCGGCTTCGACATCAACCCGGTCCGCATCCAGGAATCGCTGGAGAACGTCAAAGAGAATCACGTGGAGGGCCTGGTCACCATCCGGCAGGAGGATATCTTCACGCTCGACCTGAGCCAGGCCAGCGTGATCACCCTGTACCTGCTGCCGTCGCTGAACGTCAAGCTGATGCCGCAATTGGCGAAGTGCAAGCCCGGCACCCGCATTGTGTCCCACGATTTCGACATGCGCGGGGCCAAGCCCGTGGTCGTGTACAAGATGAACGTGGAGGGCGATAGCTCCGACGAGAATACGAACTACGGCCCCGATCACACGATCTACAAGTGGGTCGTGCCGTGGGAAGACGAGTAATCTTCCCCCCGCGTTTTCTCCGATCGCGTAGCTGTTTTGATTCGTCAATGCTCGGCTCGCCGTTGGCATGGAACACGCCAACGGCGAGCCGGTTCATAGGAGGTTGCCATGAGAACACCAACCAGATTGCTGTCGCGTCGTGATTGTTTGAAGCTCGCCGGCGTGGCGACGCTCGCCACGCCGCTGGCCGGCTGGGCGGCCGACGATCTCAGAGCCAAGGCGAAAAAGAACCTCAAGCTCGCCATCTTCACCGGCGTCTATGCGGGCCTGCCTCTCGAAGAGGCGGCCAAGAGAATCAAGGCGGACGGATTCGGTGCCGTGGCGTTGGAGGGCATTTTCGCCGACGTGCGGTTCGATCCCCTCGCGCCCGATTGGAACGCCGCTGACAAGATCACGAGTTGCCTGGAACGTAACGGGATCAAAGTAGTCGGCCTCTACGGCTACTACAATGTCGTCGCACCGAATCCGGAGACGCGTAAGCGTGGCGAGCAGCGGATGCAGTTCCTGATCGAGAACTGGAAGCGTCTCGGCTCCAACGACATCTCCACCGAGACGGGATCGCTCAATCCGCAGTCGGAATGGAACGACTCGCCCGAGAACGCCACGGAAGGTGCCTATCAACAGTGCCGGGCCTCGCTGGAGAAGTTCGCCACGCTGGCGGAGAAGACGGGGGCCGTGATTTCCATCGAGCCCTATTGGAAGAACGTCATCAGTTCGGCCGAGCGGACGGAGCGGCTGTTCCGCGACATCCAATCGCCCGCCCTCAAGCTGGTGATGGACCCCTGCAACTACTTCCGCAAGGTGGACCTCGCCCAGATGCAGCCGATGCTCAAGGACATCTTCCGGCGGGTTGGGAAACAGACGGTGATCGCCCATGCCAAGGATGTCAAAGCAGCGGCCGCGGCCGACGACACCGAACTGCCCTATGCAGGCAAGGGCGTGCTCGATTACCCGCTCTATCTGCGCCTGCTGGCCCGATTGGACCGCGAAATCTACTTGGCCGTCGAGCACCTGACGCTCCCCGATGTCCCGGCGGCAAGAGACTACGTACTGGGCCAGTTCGAGAAGATATGAAGCGAGTTCGGGAAATGTCGAGCGCGGCACAGACTCTGTCATCCTGAGGCGAAGCCGAAGGATCTGGCCGTCGAATGGGACGCACCATTCGCATTCGCCACACAGTTCCATCCGCAGACCAGATGCTTCGCTCCGCTCAGCATGACAAATCTCGGTCTGTCTGCTGCCTTGGGAGCAAAACAGAGTCGAGACATCCGACACGGGCTCTCCATCACCAATCCACGACCGAGCCGTCATCCTTGTCGTAGGTTTGCGGATACTCCTGGGGCTCGCCGACCTGGGCCATCAGCTTGTCCTCGTCGATCTCGATGCCGAGTCCCGGCCCTTTCGGCAGCGGGAGGTATCCATTGTCCACCTTGAACGGCACCTTCAGCAGGTTCTCATGCGTGCTCGTGCCACGCTCCTGGATCAGGAAGTTGGGAATCGACGCGGCGACCTGGCAACTGGCGGCCAACGAGCACGGCCCCTGCGGGTTGTGCGGCGCGATGGGGACGTAGTACGCCTCGGCCATGCCCGCGATCAAGCGCAGCTCCGTGATGCCGCCCGCATAGCAGACATCCGGCTGCAAGATACTGGCGGCCTTTTTCTCCAGGATCTCGCGGAAACCCCACTTCGTGAAGACGCGCTCGCCAGTCGCGATCGGGATATGGGTCTTGTGAGCCAGGTCGGCCAAAACGTCCACATTCTGGCACTGCACCGGCTCCTCGTAAAAGAACGGCTGGTACGGCTCCAGGGCCTTGATCAGGAGCAGCGCCGTCTGCGGCTGGACGGCCCCGTGGAAGTCGATGGCGATATCCACCTCCGGGCCGAGCTTCTCCCGCAAGGCCGCGAAGTCCTTCACTACTTTCTGGACGAACGCCGGGCTCTCGACGTACTTGTACGCCGCACGGCCTTCCGCCCGGGGCGACGTCTTGCAGGCTTTCGCCCGGCCCCGCGTCACGTCTTCGGCGCTGCCATAGACCCGGATCTTGTCCCGCGTGGGACCGCCGAGCAGTTCATAGACGGGCACGCCGAGCGCCTTGCCCTTGATGTCCCAGAGCGCCTGGTCGATCCCGCTGACGATGGCCGTCAGAACCGGCCCGCCGCGATAGAAAGAGTGGCGGTAGATGGCCTGCCAATGCTGGACCACGTGGCGGGGGTCCTTGCCGAGCAGGTACGACTCGACCTGCTGCACACCGGCGGCGCAGGTCTTGCTCTTATCCTTGAGCATCTCGCCCCAGCCGGTGATTCCCGCATCGGTGGAGATCTTCACGAACACCCAACTATTCTTAAGGATGAATGTCTCGACCTTCGTAATCTTGATCGATTCGCGGGGGGAAATCGGCGCACGGCGCACGGCCCCCGCTTCTACTTCGCGATTCATTTCGAGCAAGCCCGCCAATCCCACTGCTGCCGTGGCCCGGCGGACAAACCCGCGACGAGAGATGATGGGATTCGATGTCGGAGCGTGCCGGAGGGCGTCGTTGTCGTTGTTCACAGTCTTTCTCCTTAACTGGCTCTGATGTCCTGCCGGCCAGATCATACTCGTGGACGCTGCCCATGTCGATGGTCCGCCGGGAATGCCGCTTGACTCTCCGTGGCGGGGCGGTGACAATCGGCTGCATGAGTGCCCCTGCGTATGACATCCTGAAAGACGATCTCAGCAGATTCCATCAACAGGGGCCGGCGTTCGTTACGTTTGGCGAGGTGATGATTCGTGACACGCCGGCCGACCTGGAGCGTCCGGAGCGGACACGCTTGGTGCATCTTTCCCCGGCGGGCAGCGAATACTCGCTGGCCGTGGGACTCGCCCGGCTGGGGATTCCGTCGGCCTATGTCACCCGCGTGCCGGACAACCCCTACGGGCAAGCCGTGCGGAACATCGCCCGCGAGAACGGCGTGAACACGGATCACTTTGTGTGGGCGCCAAGGACGGAGCCGATCGGCCGAATGATCTACGAGATCGGACGAACGCCCCGACGAAGCGTCACCGTCTATCAACGGAAGTACTCCGTCGCGTCCAAGCTCGATGCGGGGATGGTCCACTGGAAAGACGCACTGAAGAGCGCCAGGCTGTTTCATACCTCGGGGATCACGTTCGGCTTGGCCGCCCACAGCAACTACGACCGCAACTATTGCTATGAGGCGTTCAAAGAAGCTGTTGCCCAGAGGCCCGAGAGTTGCTTAGTGGGCCTGGATTTCAACTACCGCAGCGCCCTGTGGACGGTAGAGCAGGCGCGGGAAGTGATGACGCCGATTGTGGCCGACCACGTGGACGTATTGGTTACGACGCTCGGCAACATGGCCGAGCTCTACGGCATCGGTTGCGGCCGGTACTCCGCCCGGCAAATCATCGCCGGCGACATCGGCCGCCTGGAAGACGACGATCTTCGGCTCTTCGCCCAACACGTCCACGAGATGTTCAAGACCACGCTCGTCGCCGTCACGATCCGCTACCCGGATTCGTGCGAGCAGCACCGCTGGGAGTCGGCAGCGGTCCATGCGGACGGCACGTTCTTCCGTTCGCCGGCGGTGGAGCCGATCACCCTCTGTGACCGGCTGGGCGGCGGCGACGTTTGGACCGCCGGCTTCTACTACGGCCTGCTGACGGAGGATTTCCGCCCCAGCGGTCTCGCCAAAGGGGTGCTCGTAGGCGATGCCGCCACGCGGCTGAAGCAAACACTGATGTTCGACCTGCCGATCATCGACAAGAGTGAAGTGCAGGCCTTGCTTGATTCGGATTGAACTGGAGGATGTGCCATGTTGGTGAAGCGTTCCCACGTGTGGATCTGTCTCGTGGTCCTGTGTTTGGCTGGCGTAGCGCCCGGCGCCAACACCGATTGGTTCAAGGACGCGGGGTACGGCGTGTTCATGCACTTCCTGCCTGGAGACGCCAAGGGCCTGGCCCTCGTCAATGAATTCAACGTCCAGGCTTTGGCCGGACAGTTGGAGACGCTCGGCGCGAAATACTTCGTCCTCACGCTGGGCCAGAATTCGGGCTTCTTCAACGCGCCCAACGCCACGTATGACCGGCTCACCGGCTACGCACCGGGCGAACGTTGCTCCACACGCGATTTACCGCTGGACCTTTATCAGGCGTTAAAGTCCAGGGGCATCCGACTGATGCTCTATCTACCGTGCCAGACCCCGAACGCCGACGCCCGTGCGCAGAAAGCCTTCGGATTGCCGCAAGGGAAGAAGGACCAACCGATCGATTTGGAGTTCGCGCAGAAGTGGGCCCAGGTGATCCAGGAATGGTCGGACCGCTACGGGGACAAGGTCGCCGGCTGGTGGTTCGACGGCGGGTACGATCACATCAAGTTCAACGAGGCAATCGCCCAGGTCTACGCCAAGGCCGTCAAGCATGGCAACCCGAACGCCATCGTCACCTTCAATCCCGGCGTCAAGCTGATCCGCCATACCCAGGCGGAGGATTACACGGCGGGCGAGCTGAACGAGCCGTTCGACGTGCTTCCGGCCTCGCGCTGGGTGGAAGGTTCGCAGTGGCACGCTCTGACCTTCCTCGGCGCGCACTGGTCCGCCCGCGACACGCGCTTTCCCACCGAGAACTGGGTTCAGTGGGTCAGCACGGTAGTGTCCAAGGGAGGCGTCGTGACTTTGGACATGGGACCGAACTGGAACCCGCAGGCGGGACCGATCAGCGCGCTTGCCGAAGCACAAATGGCGCAGGTTCAGGCGATTCACGCGGCGTTGGATCGTGCCAATCCGTCCCGTCCGGCGGTGGAACTCCGTGCTCGCGACGGCCTGCCCAACTTCTTCGCCAGGGCGAAGGCCGGTGAGAAGCTGACCGTGGCCTATTTCGGCGGCAGTATCACGGCGGCCAACGGCTGGCGGCCCCAGACGACGGCTTGGCTGCGACAGCACTATCCCCAGGCAAACTTCACGGAAATCGACGCGGCCATCGGCGGCACCGGCTCGGACCTCGGCGTCTTCCGGTTGGGCCACGACGTGCTGGACTACCACCCGGACTTAGTGTTCGTCGAGTTCGCCGTCAATGACAGCGGCGCGCCGCCCGAGCAGATTTACCGCTGCATGGAAGGCATTGTCCGCCAGATTCGCCACGCCAACCCCGCCACCGACATCTGCTTCGTCTATACCATGCATGACGGCATGCTGCGGGACCTGGCGGCCGGCCGGCTGCCGCGCTCCGCGTCGGCGATGGAGCTGATCGCGGATCACTACGGGATTCCGTCCATCCACCTCGCCCAGGAGGCGGCCCGGCGGGTCAACGCGGGCGAATGGGTCTTCACCGCCCCCAAGCCCGAGGTTCCTGCCGATCCTGCCAAGGGCCTCCCGGCCCGTCCCGCGTTCGCGGGGGACAGTTGCCACCCGTTCGCCGAGACCGGCCACAAGCTCTACACCGAAGCCATCGCCCGCTCCTTCAAAGCAATGGAGGGCCTCGTTCGTAGTGTGCCTGCAAGGGCATCGAAAGAAACGCCTCGCGGCGTCACTATGAACACGCCGTTTGCGCCGGACAATCACGAGAACGCCAAGCTCATCCCGCTGACCGCCGCGATGCTGGGCGACGGCTGGCAGTCGCTCGATCTCAAGACCGATCCGATCGCAAAGGGTTTCGCGCGCCGGTTGCCGGTTCTGTGGCGGGCGGATAAGCCGGGCGCCACTCTGACCTTCGCCTTCCACGGCCGCTCGGCGGCGATCTACGATCTGCTCGGCCCCGACGGCGGCGAGTTGGAGGTCGTCGTGGACAACCGGCCCGCGAAGATGGTGCGCCGGTTCGACGCGTACTGCACCTATCACCGTTTGGGTACGACGGCCCTCCTGTCGGATACGCAGGTGGGCGATCACACCGTGACCATCCGGCTGACCGGCAACACCTTCGACAAGGCCGAGATTCTCAGTCATAACAAGAACAAGATCGACGACCCCGCCCGCTTCGCGCCGCTGCGCTGGTACGCCGGGGCGTTGCTGATCGATGGGGATTTGAAGCAGACGCAAACGGCAACGATGCCCAAACGCCTCAAGCGATCCGAGAGCTTTCTGGGCATCCACTTCGATTTTCACGCCGGACCGGACTGCAACGAGATCGGCAAGAACACCACCCGCGCGATGATCGAGAACGTCATCAACCAGGTCCACCCGGACTACATCCAGATCGACTGCAAGGGACATCCGGGGCTGTCGAGCTACCCGACCAAGGTGGGCAATCAGGCGCCGGGTTTCGTCGGCGACCCGCTGCGTCTCTGGCGGCAGGTGACCGCCGAGCATGGCGTCGCCCTCTACATGCACTATTCCGGCGTCTGGGACGCCGAGGCCGTCCGCCGCCATCCCGACTGGGCCGTCGTCAACGCGGACGGCAAGACCAGTGACAAGGCCACCTCCTTCTTCGGCCCCTACGCCGACAAGCTGCTGATCCCGCAACTGCGCGAGCTGGCCGGAGACTACGGCGTCGATGGCGCCTGGGTCGATGGTGACTGCTGGGCCTCCGTCCCGGACTACGGCGAGGCGGCTCTGAAGGCGTTTCGCCAGGCCACCGGCACTGAGAATGTGCCCCGCAAACCCGGCGATCCGCACTGGTTCGAGTTCCTCCAGTTCCACCGCGAAGCGTTCCGCCAGTACCTGCGTCACAACATTGCGGAAGTAAAGAGAACAAACCCCGACTTCCAGTACTGCAGCAACTGGGCGTTCACGGACCACATGCCTGAGCCGGTCACGGCGCCGGTCGATTTCCTCTCGGGCGACTACGCCCCGGACGACAGCGTCAACTCCGCCCGCCTGTCCGGGCGGTACTTGACCCGCCAAGGCGTGCCCTGGGACCTGATGGCGTGGAGCTTCAGCCGGGGCAAGAGCAAAGACGGGCGGAACCAGAAGACCGCTGTTCAATTGGAGCGGGAGGCGGCCGTCGTGCTCGCACTGGGCGGTGGGTTCCAGGCCTACTTCACCCAAAAGCGCGACGGGTCGATCCGCGAGGAGCGGGTGCCCGTGATGGCGGAAGTGGCGAAATTCTGCCGCCAGCGGCAGGCGATCTGTCATCACGCGACGCAGGTGCCTCAGGTGGCGGTCCTGTTCTCGACTGCCGCCCACTATCGCAAGAGCAACGGCCTCTTCGCCCGGGACCTGGCCCGGATCAATGGTGCGCTGCAAGCCCTGCTGGAAGGCCAGCAATCGGTCGAGATCCAAGGCGAACACCACCTCACGGGCCGGATGGCGGAATATCCACTGATCGTCGTACCCGAGTGGGAGTACTTAGAGCCGAAATTCAAGGATGACTTGGTCGCCTATGTGAAAGGTGGCGGCAATCTCCTGCTCATCGGCCCCAAGACGGCGGCCCTGTTCCAGGCGGAGCTTGGCGTAACCCTGGACGGCGAGCCGACGCCTGCAGGTGATTATCGCCTGGCCCACAACGGCGGGCTGGCCCCCCTCACCGGACAGAGACAGGCGGTCAAGCTCGGGCCGAACTCCAGACCGTTCGGCGAACTTCGAGGGAGCAGCCCGTCGTCGCAGCCTGCCGCCTCCATCAGCAGTCTTGGGCAGGGCAAGATCGCGGCGCTGTACTTCACCTTCGGCCAAGGCTATGTCAACGACCGCAACGATGTGTCGCGCCGGTTCCTCAACGACCTGGCGCGGGGGCTTTTCCCCAAGCCGATGGTGGAAGTGAAAGGCTCGTCGGACGTGGACGTAGTAGTCAACCGCCTCGGCGGCCGGCTGGCCGTGAATCTCGTCAACACCGCCGGTCCGCACCAGAAGGAGCCGATTCTCGATTCCATCCCGCCCGTCGGCCCGCTCGATATCACGATTCGCACACCGAAAGAGCCCGCGAAAGTCACGTTGGAGCCGGGCGGCCAGTCACTGCCCTTCCAGTACCGCGACGGCGAGACTCGGTTGACGCTCCCTCGACTGGAGATACATAGCATCATCGTAGTTGACTGATAAATGGTATGCGCTGATCGAGCGCCAAGTATTCAAAACATATGCTGGGTGGCATCGCCAAGCGCAGCTTGACGATGGTCCTGTAGGCACGCGAACGAGCCATCGTCAAGGCCAAAGGCCTTGGCGATGCCACCCGGAGCTTCGGATCGGACCTGACGCTCGGTGAACAGCCATGACGATTGGAGGAATAGTAGGAATGTGCACCTGGAGTCGAATTTGTGTAATGGGGGTGATGACGCTGGTAAGTCTTCGTGTCTACGCCCAGAACGATATTCCCACCGACTGGATCGCCTCGGACACGGGTCATCGCGTCATTCGGCTGTCGCGCGAGGACGGCAGCCAGAGCTCGTACTTCCACCAGAACGAGTTCACCCCGGACGGCAAGCGGCTGGTCTTCACCGCGCCGACGGGCCTGTACACCGTGGACCTGCAGACCCACGCCCTCGAGCAGATTCGGCAGGGCCGCACCGGCCTGATCTGCGTCGGCCGTAAGACCGGCCTCGCCTATTACTTCTCCCGAGGCGAGCAGGGCATGGCGCTGTGCGCCGTCAACCCGGACACCAAAGAGGACAAGAAGATCATCGACGTCCCCCGGGGCCTGTCGATCGCCAATATCAACTGCGACGAGACCCTGGCGGGTGGCACGTTCGACCTGAAGCGCCCACAGGGATTCACCGGTTTCGGCGCTCGTGTCGAGGGCGTCCCGCCCTCGAATCGCGGGCAAGATGCCCGCGACACGGCCCCATCGGACACGGCGCAACGTAGTGTACGGTCCCGCCCGCGCGGCGAGCAGCGGCCGGGCTTCGGCAGCTCCAACACCGACCGTGACATGCAACTGATCACGCTCGATCTCAAGACGGGCGAGGTCAACAAGTTCAACGAGAGCCATGCCTGGCTCAATCACGTGCAATTCTCACCGACCGATCCGCACCAGATGCTGTTCTGCCACGAGGGGACCTGGGAGCTCATGGACCGGACCTGGATCATCCGCACCGACGGCGCCGGCCTGACCAACGTCCACCCGCGCACGATCAACCGGGAAATCAACGGCCACGAGTTCTTCAGTCCGGACGGCCAGAGCATCCTGTACGACCTGCAGACGCCGCGCAGCCGGATCTTCTGGCTCGCCCGCTACGACATCGCGACCGGCAAGCGCACGTGGTACAACCTCAAGCAAAACGAGTGGTCGGTGCACTTCAATATCTCGCCCGACCAAACGCTCTTCTGCGGCGACGGCGGCGGGCCCAGCAGCGTCGCGGCCCCGGACAACGGCCAGTGGATTTACCTGTTCCGGCCGCACTTAGTCCCGCCGGTGACGGGCGGTGCCAGTGACCCGGACAAGCTGATCCAGACCGGGCACTTCGAGGCCGAGAAGCTCGTCAACCTGGCCAAGCACAACTACTCACTGGAGCCCAACGGCCAGTTCACGCCCGACGGCAAGTGGATCGTCTTTCGTTCGAACATGTTCGGCCCGTCGCACGTCTTCGAGGTCGAGGTGGCCAAAGCGAAACAATAGCATGAAACTCGACGTGCCGTCTAATCTCCATTTTGCAGAACTCCAGTTCTAAGCGAGTTCCGGCACCGGCTCGCCGATCCTGGCGACTTCGAAGACGACGGTGCCGCCGTTGGTATATTGGCAGGCGTCGGGGCATTGGATGTAGGCCTTGGTCCTGTCGTTCTTGCCGTCGAGGCCCCAGTCGGCGGGCTCGGAGACCCGCGGGGCGTTGTACCAGGGCATCGGTGACGCCGGGGCGTGCATGCACACCGGGATGTCGCTGACGAGCTGATAACACGCCTTGAGCGTGAACGAATCGCCGACCCGGTGAACGGGGCAGCGCCCCCTGATTTCCTTGACCGCTACGGTTAGGTCCATTCTCCAAGCTCCTTAAAAGTGCGCAGGTTTCCTGCTGCTACGGCCGGACG
The DNA here is from genome assembly GCA_026386805.1 of Phycisphaerae bacterium. GTDB lineage: Bacteria > Planctomycetota > Phycisphaerae > Sedimentisphaerales > Anaerobacaceae > PLanc-01. The sequence continues at coordinate 13,687 of JAPLMX010000103.1, forward strand.
GGCGAGCGGTTCAGATAAGTCAGGGGACCCAGGAACGGCTTTCCGGGGTGACAGTCGTTCGACCCGGAGGCTCTTGACGGGGAGGCTCTCGACAGGCGGCCGGGGCGGCGATTATGATGGTAGAGGAGTGGTCAGTTGACAGTTCGCAGTTCGCGGTCAACTGGCAACTGAGAACCGGCAACTGGGAACTCTGGGGAGACCAGGGATATGGCACGTGAGTTGATTGGCGTCATTGGTGGCACGGGGTTGGGTGATGCGCTGGCCGGGCAGTTATCGGCGGTGGAGTTTCGGGAGGTCGAGACGCCGTTCGGCAAGCCCAGCGGACCGATTCTGCTCGGCAGCTTAGGCACCCGGCGGATCGCCTTCCTGAACCGTCACGGCGAGGGACATAAGCTGTCGCCCAGCGAGGTGCCGTACGCCGCGAACCTTTTCGCGCTCAAGCAGCTTGGCGTCCACGCCGTGATCGCCAGCGGGGCCGTCGGCTCGCTGCGGGACAAGATCGCACCGGGCCACCTGGTGCTCGTCAATCAATTCATCGACAAGACGTGCAAGCGGGCCAACACCTTCTTCAACCGGTTCGGGGCGGTGCACTGCGAAATGGCCGATCCCGTTTGCAGCCGGCTCCGGGAGATCCTGGTGCACGTCGCGGCCGGACTCGACGTGACGACGCATTCGGACGGCACGTACGTCTGCATGGAAGGACCCCAATTCTCCACCCGCGCCGAATCGCTGATGCACCAAAGCTGGGGCGGGGACCTGATCGGCATGACGGCCCTGCCGGAGGCCAAGCTCGCCCGCGAGGCCCAGATGTGCTACGCCCTGGTGGCCCTCGCCAGCGATTACGATTGCTGGCGGCCGCACGACAAGACCAAGGGCAAGCAGACCCTGCTGGCGGAGATCCTCTCCAATCTCAAGACGGCCACGGACAATTCCCTGACGCTGATCCAGGCGCTACTGGCGGGCGATGAAAGGCTGGTCGACGAGGATTGTCCCTGTCGAAAGAGCCTGGAGCTGGCGGTCTGGACGAGCCCGAACTCGATCGACCCGGACCAGAAGGAGCGGCTGACGCCGCTGTTCGAATGAGAATGCTTAAGGTACCGTGGCGAGAGCGTCGCGCTCTCGCCACGAGTTGCATGAAAGGATGACGAGATGAAGAATAGGACTCTCGGTATCTTCGCGGCAGTTGTTGCCACGATGGTTCTTACAGGGTGTCAACAGTCGCAGAAGGCCCCCAGTCAGCAACAGGCCCGGCTCCTGGCGGCCCAGGACGCCGATCTGCAAAAGCAGTTGGCGGCCCGGCAGGCCGAGATCGAGACCCTCCAACAAAAGCACGCCAAGGAGTTGCGGCAGCGCGATCTGGAGCTGCTCCAAGGCAGGGCCCGCATTGACACCCTGCAGAGAGACCTCGAAAAGGGGATCAACGAGCGGGTCAAGAGCGTCACAGCGACCGTGATGGACGAAAACGCCAAGCTGCGCCAAGAAGTCAAGCAGCTCAAGACGGAGATCGCGAACCTTAAAGCCAAGGCTCCGTGAGAGTAGTAGCAAGCGCCTCGGCAGACACGCGTGCCCAGGATTCCATGAAGAACAGAAAACTATCCACGATCCGTGACGGCACCCCTTCGACGTTCTCTGATCTCCCGTGGTTGAGGGTGGGTGATGCCCAGCAACCCATCGATAGAGAGGTCTTCGTCGACCAATGGCCAGTGGATTCCATAGCCCGACGGAGAAACCTCATACCTCTCGCGCTGCTCGCTGGACGAATGAAGAAGGCGAGGTGAGGTCTTCTTCAGATCGAATACGTACTCGCTCCCGTCGATCTGGATTCGCATGGAGTTGTCCTCAAAAGACAACCCGCCGATCTCATGGACCTTATTCATTCGAGCGTCTCCTCTGGAACTCGTCCCACTGCTCGACAATGTAGTCAAAATGATCGAAGATGATCCTTCGCACCTGACGTCTGTCCTTGGGACCAAGATCAGACGCGTATGCCTCTACGATATCATAATTGGCCACATCGATCCAGTACTTGCATTCGACCTCGGCCTTTCTGGCGTGCACGTGGATAGGCTCGTGCCCTTCGTTCGAATAGAAGAAGAGGCGCCAGCCAAGGATCTCAAGGATTGTCGGCATGTGGCTCCCTTCGTGACCTGCTCACTTTGGACACGACTCGAATCATGCTGTCCGCTCACGCTTCCGCGGCGGCGCAGACCTTCTTGACCGCATCGATGCAGTTGGGCAGGTCGCCGTCCAGGTGGTGCCTTCGCATGGCGGCCGCGACCAGGCCAACGAACATGGGTTGCGGCCGCAGCGGGCGGGAGGTCAGGCACGGATGGGCCTGGGTGCCCATGAAAAAGGGATGCTTGGGCAGCTCCAGGATCTGCATGATGGGCTGGTCGGGGGCTTTGCCGGAGAAGACCAAGCCGTTCTTTTGGAGGACCTCGATGTACCTCGGGTCCACTTCATAACGGTGGCGGAACCGCAGGCGGACCGTGTCCTTGTGGCCGAAGAGGTCCCAGGCCAGCGTTTGGGGCTGGATTTTGATGTCGCGGCCGCCGAGCCGCATGTTGCCCCCGAGACCTTCGATCTTTTTCTGCTCCGGCAGGATGTCGATGACCGGCTCCGGCGTGTTCGGGTCCAGCTCGGTGCTGTTCGCGCCCTTGAGGCCGCAGACGTTGCGGGCGAACTCGATCACGGCCATTTGGAACCCGAAGCACAGGCCCAGATACGGCAGGTTGTTCTCCCGGGCGTACCGGACGCAGGCGATCTTGCCCTCCGAGCCGCGGGCGCCGAAGCCGCCGGGGACGATAATGCCGTCCACGTCCGCCAGGTGCTTGCCGACGTTGGCGTCTGTGATCGACGTGGTCTCGATCCATTTGAGCTTGACGTCGCAGCCGAGGGCGACGCCGGCGTGCTCAAGGGCGTTGATGATCGAGGCGTAGCTGTCCCGCACGGAGGTGTACTTGCCGGTGATGCCGATGTTGATCTCGTACTTGGCGTTGCCGATCTTGTCCATGAAATCGCACCACTTGGCCCAGGCCTTTCGTTCGTGGCGCAGGTTGATGCGGTCTTCGATCTTGAGCAGCCGCAGCACCTCGAAGTCCAGGCCGTGGTCGCGGAGTATGGAGGGGATCGTGTAGATGCTCGCCGAGTCGTGCAGGCTGATGACCCGCTCGAATGGCACGTTGCTGTAGACGCTGATCTTCTGGCGGGCCTTGTCGTTGACGGGGTTGGTGGCCCGGCAGACGATGATGTCGGGCTGGATGCCGAGCTGCATGACCTGCTTGATGCCAAGCTGGGCGGCCTTGGACTTCTGCTCGCCCAAGGCGGGCGGCTCCATGATGTAGGTCAGGGCAACGAAGCAACTGCTGCCCGGCCCCTCTTCATAGGCCAGCTCGCGCATGGCCTCGATGAAATAGGCATTTTCCAGGTCGCCGACGGTGCCGCCGATCTCGACGAAGACGACGTCGGCCTTGGTGTCCGCCGCAAGCTGCCGCAGGCGCAGCTTCACCTCGCCCGTCACGTGCGGGATCATCTGCACGTCCCGGCCGAGGTAGTCGCCGTGGCGCTCCTTGTTCAGGACGGAGCTGAAGATCTGGCCGCTCGTGGCGAAGTTCGCCTTACTCAGGTCCTGGTCGAGAATCCGCTCGTAGGTGCCGAGGTCCATATCGGTTTCCATGCCGTCGTCGAGGACGAAGACCTCGCCGTGGCGGAAGGGATTGAGCGTGCCGGAGTCGATGTTGAGGTAGCCTTCGAGCTTGATCGGAGCCACCTTCAATCCCTTATCCTGCAAGAGCTTGGCTAAGCACGAGGAGAAAATCCCCTTGCCCAGCCCGCTCATCACGGTGCCCATGACGAACACGTAGCGGGTCTTGCCTTTCTTGTAGTTCGCCGGCATGGGCGAGAAGAACTCGCTGTCCGTGGAGGTATCACTGATTTTTGTCAGCAGTTCTTTGCTATCAGGCATTTGAGCACCAATCTCAGTGTGTTCCATGCTTCTCGGCTCTGTCATCCTTGATTTGAATACGGTCGTGGAGCGCAGACCTCATCAGTTGGTAACCTTCCCGTCGTTGGAATGGGTCAGGACCTTGTACTCTGAGAGCGTTTCAGCGTAGTCCCAACCATAATGCTTCGATACCGTCTCCACGTACAAATATGCCTGAGACAGGAGATCAGCTTCCATTTCAAGGCTACCCTCTACCAGATCACCGGCGAACTCGGTGGTACCAGCCTCTTCGGTAACTGTTTGGGCTAAGGTTAGGATATCTATATGTGTAGCAGCCAAATGCTGCGCGTAGATTCCCATGCGAATGGCATGATCCTGTGAGAAACCACTCTCCAGAATTTGCTTGAATTTGGGGAGCTCTTTGAATTTATCCATTTGCCCGAGCTCCTTTTCAACCTCCTCAATTCGTGCGTCTATGTGGGTACAATCATGACCTTGGCAAGCCGTGCGAATTCCCTCCAAGTACTCTTTGTACTTCTTCCACGAACTCTTTTGCCAACGTTGGATTCGTTCGATTGTCTCCGATCCGCCACCTACAAGACAATACTTGACCGTGGCGGTGAACTCACCCACAGGGCGGAGTAGCGCCTTAGCCGGAAGACTGCGTCCGAGACCGGCCAATAGACACGCACTCATCAGGTAGTTCTCAACAACTGATACAGAGGGCATAATCACCCGATCCACCGCTGTTTGCGGAGGACCATACGCCTCTAGGCCATCCACTATTCTCGTGAACCACTTCTTGATAGCCTCTTCAGTCCTTACCATGCGATTCTCCTCCGCCTTTTCCACAGCGTTCCACAAATGCCGCATATTGCTCCGGCGTGTCGATGCCCTCACAGGTGTGCTCGACCTTGCCGACGAGAATCGTGTAGCCATTCTCGATCGCCCGGAGCTGCTCGAGCTTTTCGAGCTTCTCCAAGGGCGTCTGCGGCAACGCGGTGATCCGCAGCAAGAACTCCCGGCGATAGGCGTAAATTCCAATATGACGCAGATAATGGCCCACCTCACCCACGCCCGAATGCTCCCGGTCATAGGGAATCACCGAGCGGGAGAAGTAGATGGCCTGCCAAACGTCCTCGCGGGTCGTGCGTCCTGTGTCCCGCGTAGGGGCAGGCCCCCGTGCCTGCCCTGCATCGCCGGGAGGGCAACCACGGGGGGTTGCCCCTACGGACCGCATGCAAGACGCAACCACCACTTTCACCACGTTCGGATCGGCGATCTGTTCGCGGCTCGCGAAACCGGCCGCCAAGGTAGCCATCGGGGCCTCCGGGCTGTCGAGAAGGAGCCGGGCCAGGTAGTCGATGCTATCCGGGTCGATCTGCGGTTCATCGCCTTGGACATTGATGACGATTTCCGCGTCCGTTCGCCCCACCGCCTCGGCGATTCTATCCGTTCCGCTGTTATGTCTGGTCGAGGTCAGCACGCACTCGGCCCCGAACGTGCGGGCCGCCTCGACGATCTTCGGGTCGTCGGCGGCGATCACCACCCGCTCGGGCAGCTTCGCCTTACGGGCCTGCTCCCACGTGTGCTGGATGAGGTACTTGCCCGTATCTTGAGCGAGAACTTTCCCGGGGAATCGTACAGACGCGTAGCGAGCAGGAATACAAACGATTATTTTCACCGTGATCCAGACCCGAACGCCGGCCAACTCGTTTCGCGCAATCGGTATTGCCTATGGTTAGAGGAGGACCGTCCCGTTCGAAGGGCGCGTCCCAACATTCAACAGCCACCATCTTAGGACCTGCCCCCCGCCCTGTCAAGGGCCGCCCGTTTTGTCCTTCGTTTTGCCTTTTGCCTTTTTCCCTTTGCCCTTTCGCCCCCTCGCTCTTTGGGCTTTCGCCTTTTGGGCCGCGCGGATCGTTTCTTTCTTGGCAAAGGCCGCTTGTCTTCTCTCGGGCGGCCATTCCTCCGGGAAGTTGAGGCCGGCGAACGCGCCGAAGCACTCGACGGCGAGGCGGTCGCAGATGCGGGCGGCTTCGACCTCGGTGTCGAAGTAGCCGAACCAGATGGGCTTGTCTTCGGGGCGGATCATCACGAACCACTTGCCGCGCCTCTTGTCCCGGTAGACGCCCTTGAACCGGGAGATGCAGCCGATCCGCTTGACCTGGTTGCATTGGTTCTGGCGGGGCGTGCACAGCCGCAGATTGCTCCGGCAGTTGTTCGGGGCGTTGCCGTCGATGTGGTCCACGATCAGGCCCGGCGGCGCGTTCATGATCTGGCGGTGCATGTAGATGGTCTTGCGCTTTTCCTTGCGGGCGGCGTAGCGGTCGGAGCCGCGCGGCGACCACTTGTACTCGCGGAGCCATTCGTAGTCGGCGGCGTCCACGAGAACGAACTGGCCGTGGGCCATGGGGATGCGCCGGACCGTGCCCTCCGGCTGGGCCGGGGCGGGCGGTTTCGGGCGGTAGTTGCGGCAGATGCCGCCGGAGGAAACCTCACGCAATTGGCCGGGGGCGTCCGGGTGATGGGAGCACACCGGTCCCGTCGGGAAACCCGGCGCGAAACAACTCCACTTCATCCTCGTCGACCAGTAGGCGTAAACGCAGTTGGCGCAACATCGTTTCGTCATGAGTCTCTCCCTTGCGCTAGAGGGTTATGGGTCGCGGCCGGCGGGCCGGCGGGCCGGCGGGCCGGCAGCCGAGACGTAACTCTACACCATGTTGTGTATATAATAAACGAGTCAGAAATGCGTGTCAATGGAAAAACCAACAAAATCGGTGGGCATACGTCTTTTGTGTGATAGAGGGTAAGAGCTTCGGAGGTTTCCCTTCTCTCTTGTGTGAGCCACAGAGGCCCCAGTGATCCCGGCCTGGCCTCCGGCCGGAACCAAAACCAGTTGTCCGCAGATTTCGCCGATTTACACAGATTTTCAAAGAAGGGCAAAGGAAGAAGACAAGAGGGAAAAGGAAGAGACAACGGACGGCGTGCGATTAAACTCCGTGGAGGCCCGTGCACTGATCCTATCATCCTGAGCGTCAGCGAAGGATCTGGGCCGATCACGCCAATAAGCGTTGGTCACCTTCGTTGGCCAGATGCTTCGCTTCGCTCAGCATGACAAATACGGGCAGCGGCCCCACGAAATTCAGTCACACACCACGGACAGCGTTAGGTCTCCTTCCTTCTTATTCTCTCCTTTCTACTTCTCCCCTTCTTCTTGAATCTGCGAAAATCTGCGTAATCTGCGGATGCTCTAACTCATTTACATCCGGGGACTTACAGCATGCCCTCTGAGCTCGACTTTTGCCATTTTGGGGACTAGGAGAACACTGTATTCTCAGGGATTAGGGCACTTGAAGGTGGGTTTTGGCACATCCCACGTCGTGTGTAAGGCGTAACAAAACTGCAAGAATCCTTGATTTCCCGAGTTTCCATTACGATCCGCCTCTCAAAAATGGCAGAAGTCGAGCCCAGAAAGCTTGTCAAGAAAACAAGAGGTTGCGCCTTTGCAGTACGGAGGACAGAGAACAGAGGGCAAAGAACGGACCGACTACTGCCTACCGACTACCGCCGTTTATCCGCAAGCGGACGCCGATGGCAGCTCGCCACTTCCCACTTGTAACTTCCGCACTTCTCCTCTGACACGGATTCACGCGGGATGGACGCCTCGGAAAATGTACCGGACACTGTCCCGTTGGCCTAATTGTTAATTTGAGGGCTGGCCCTGCGAAGCCCTCGTGTGCCTGGCCGGGAGCTGCTGCTGAGGAGGTAGCGGCCGAACTGGAAATACAGCGCCGTCAATTCAGGATCGACGGCACCATCGTGCACGGCTTTGATCCGCTCGTCGGTCGGCAGGTTGGTGGATGGCGGGGTAGTCTTTTTGCCCAAATCGAGACTCACGCGGCGAAAGAGCCTCTGGTAGTCTGTCACGTGTCTTTTCCGCAGGTCTGAATACGGGTGGAGCGCCGCTTCCGCGAGCTTGGCGGCGGTGACTCTCATGGGGGCGCCGCCGCGATAGTCCGTCGATAGGGGCCGGTAATCCGTGCCGGCGGTCAAGAGGAGTGTGACGGTGTTGGCTCCTTTGACGTGAAGACTGGTCCCGAGGGTGCTCGTCGTGCCGCCTTCGGCAATGGCACGCAGGCGGGCGACGTATTCGATCCCCCGGAACGTGTTCTTGCCGTCGTTCATCTGGCCGGTCATAGTCAACCGGTCCGTGCCTTCGGGACTCGTCGTGAATCGCTCCGCGCGTCTTAGATCGGCGGTCACGCTGATGCGGTCCGGTTTATCACAGGTCAGGCGCACGACCAGAACGCCATCGGCCGCACTCGAAAAGACCTCGCGCGTGAACATGGCGTCGCCCCAGCGGTACGAGGTCTTGGCAATGGCCGTGTCAAGGTCCAGCTCCCGGCGATAGTCGCTGATTTCGCCCGAGCCGCTGAATACGAGTGTCAAGTCGCCCAGTGTTTGGTAACTGCCATACGGCAGCTTTGCGCCGGAGGCGCGGCCCGACCCCTCGCCTTTGCAGACGAGCTTCTGGGCCGCCAACGCATCGGCTTCGGTGTACCTGCCCTCGAAGATCAGCTTGCGGACCTCGTGCAGCGCCGGCAGTGCCTCCGGATTGTCGGCGTCCTGGGGACTGCCCGACCAGAGGCTCTTTTCGTTCAATTGGAGCCGGTCTTTTTCGACGCCGCCGAAGACCATCGCGCCGAGCTGGCCGTTGCCGACCGGCAGGGCCTCCGTCCACTGCTTGGCGGGCTGGCGGTACCAGAGCTTCAGTTTGGCCCGGTCCTCGCTCTCATCAGCCATGACACGCTGTACGCCGATGACAGCGACCAACGCCGCACACACAGCAAGCAGATACTTCCTGGACGATCTCATCAGCACTCCTTTGCTCTGCCGATTGTCGTTCTACTGAATTTCGCATAATACAGTTACAAGTCACTCAAAAAAAAGACCGGGGTGCTCCAAGAACCCGAACAGGAGTTGTCCGTTCTGTTGCACACGCTCCATGCCATCCTCCACCGCTTGCCCCACCTCCCCGAGGTTGTCGACGGATTGGTTGGCTAACTCGTTG
>JAPLMX010000105.1 GCA_026386805.1 Phycisphaerae bacterium
ATGTGCCATTGTTCGTCGCTGACCTCCCAAATGGTGGGAAGCGGTTTGACCTTACGTTTCTGTCTGCCCATCCGTGGCTCCTTTCAAAAGGTTCCTACAGATGGTTATCGGCCAAACCTACCCTTTTGAGATAGTTACTAAGTGCGTATGCAATTCTATAGGGGCGCATCCGCTCGTGAAGAGGTCTCCGCCGTGCGCAGTTCGTCAGTACCTCCCGCCACCCGCGCAATCGAGTTCTCATTGTTGCCTCCATTTCTCTCAACCGACTCGTTTGCTCTTTTCCGTGAGGCAAAACACGTATCAACCGAGCCTTCCCAGGCTCCGAGACAGCAGACCCCACCGCGTCTGCATTGTCTCCCGTTCCCGCTACTGTCAGAAATATACCAATCCACGTCCCTCCCGTCAAGGGCTTCTTGGCCAAACCCATGAAACTGGAGCGGAAAATCGCCTGCCCCTGATAAGACTACGATGCACCACCCGAAGGTGCGGTGAAGACTTTTCAAGGTCCACGCCTCGGCTCTTCCCCCGCGACGAAAAAGCCGCCGGAGTTCAGTGCTCAGGGTGCCCTCTTGGGAATGAGGGTCTACAGAGGCCCGAACGCAAACAACGGTTCAGCTCACCAGTTCCACGGCAGGTCGGCCTTCGGGCCAACCGCATTGGCCGGTCGCGGATGATCCTGGTTGAAGACGTAGAGTTTGTCCTTTGCCTCGATCACGACGGAGTCCTCGTCGATGTTGCCGTTGGCGTCTTGGACTCCGGCCAGGGATAGTCCGAGGTGCTTGGCCAGGAATTTGTAGACGGGCAGACGCTTGGAGCGGCCGTAGTCGTGCCCCTCATCCGGCAGATGCACATACTCGACCTTGTCCGCCGCACCGAACTGTTGGTAGACATTGCGGATATAGGGGTACTCCACCTGGGGCGTGTTCTTGGTCCAGTCCTGGCCGTCGGAGACCAGCAGCATGGGACGCGGCGCGGCGGCCGCCGCGATCTCGACGTTGCTCGTCTCGTGGGTCTTGCTCTTGTGGACGGGCATGCCGCTCTCGCAGACGCAGCCGCCGAAGAAATGGGCCGAGACCATGACCACCGGAACCGAAACCGCGATGCGGTCGTCCACCGCCGTCAGCATGAACGACTGCGTCCCCCCGCCTGAGGCACCCGTGACGGCAATCCGCTTGGCGTCAACGTCCGGCCGCGACGTGAGATAGTCCACCGCACGGATGCTGTCCCAAAGCTGAAGCTTGAAGACCTTCTGGCCTTTGTGCTCCCAGCCGGCGTTGGCCCAGTCGCCGTAGCCGACCATGTCATACGCAAAAACAATCGCGCCCATGCGGGCGAAGGTGGCGCACCGCTTCTGCATATCCGGCCGGAACCTGCCGTAATCGGCGGGATCGCTCCAATGGCCGTGCGGGCAGAGAACCGCCGGGAATGGTCCGGTACCCTTGGTCGGCCGGTACAGGTTCCCCGTAACAAACACGCCGGGCAGACTCTCGAAAGCCACGTTCTCTACGCTATAACCTTTGTACTCGCGTTTGCTGTGGACGATCGGATTCAGGGGACACTTCTTCGGCAACGGCGAAAGCTCGGCTCCCTGGAGAATCCCCTCCCGAATCCGCTGCGCCCGCTGCCGCCACTGGGACGCGTTCGAATACGTCTGTGCAAAGCGTGCAAGCTGTTCCTTCGCCTGTTCCTCGGTTTGGTAATTCCCCACGCAAAGCTGAGACTTTTCGTCGGCGTCGCTCTGGGCCGGCGCGGCCGCCTGCACGGACCAGGACAGCGACACAACGATTGCGGATACGGCAAAACCCTTCCATCTACTTCGCATACTGGACCTCTGTCACAATGTCACAATTTGCTCGATGCAGAAGGTGTGCACGGCACACCCTACCAACGTGCCAATGGCTTGATCTCGGCGGCGTCGACGACTTTGCCGGCTTGCCATGCCGGCGAGAGGAGGACGGCTACGCAGATGGCACCGCCGGCTTGCGGCAGTTTCACCATGAGCCGCCGGACGCCGGCGTTCGTTTTCTGGGGCGGCTGCTGCTCGGCCGACTCGACCGTGAATGCGGCGTCCTTGGGACTCAGTAGCCGGGCCGTCAATTCCTTGCCCCTGAGCTTGAGCACGGCGACCGTCCCCTGCTTCACGTCGATCTCAGCGTCCGTGGTCATGCCCCAGGCCACTTCGCACGGCTTGGCCATCTCGAACTCATCCTGGACGAGCACCGCTCGTCTGCCCTCGATCATAGCGATGCCCCGAACCGCCGAGCGGGCGAAATCCTTGTAGGCTTCGGTCAGGTTGACTACGGCGACCGGCCGGGCACCGTTGATTTCGGTCTTTGTGAAGGAGGATTTCGCCATCGGGTCCTGACTCTGGCCGCCCAGCATGGGGACGTTATGGCTGGCGGAGTTCAGCCGATAGTAGGACCATCGCTGGCCGCCTCGCTTTGCCTCCCAATAGCCGGGCAGATCGTAGTCGTCCGAGCCCAAGTCACGCGCCCAGCGAACGCCGAGGGCGTCGAGCTCGAAGTTGCCCAGGTCGAGGTGCCCATGGTTGACCTGGTTGTAGCCCGCCTTGATCCCGAGAAAGAGGGCATTCGGGTCGTCCCAACTGCTTCGCATGGTGACGACCTCGACCGGCCCGTGAAAGTAGCCATCCAGCGGCTTGTTGCGAATCGCCCTGGCCGGCGGACGGGCCGCATACCAGACCAGATGAGCGGCGCCGGCTGAACGCTGGGCAAGCTGCTCGTGCTCGGAAGAAGCGTACAGCGGATTGTGGAACGTGCGGGCGAGCCAGAACATGCAGGGCATCGGTCGGCGGGCGCTGCGCTCGCCGACGTCCGCCAGGTTCAGGTAGAGCCCGGTCGGCCCGGCCGTGTAGATCGGGAAGTAGCCCGCCTTCGAGAGGCCGTCCACGTCGAGAAGACCGAATGTGCTTTCCAACGCCGTATCCAGCGCCGTCAGGGCGTAGGCCGTGTAGTGCGTCGCATAGCTCCAGTAGCCGGGTCCTTCGCCCCAGGCGCCGTCCGGGCCATAGCTCTTGAGAGCGAAGGGCAGCGACTTGACCGCCGCCGGGACGATCCGCTCGGCGTAGCTCGGGTCCGTCTCGGCGATGGCCAGAGCGCCCACGATCATGCCGCCGTTACAGACTTGGTTCCAGTTGTACTCGCTTTTGGCCCACCAGCCGTTCTTCGCATAGACCTCCAACCCCGGCTTGAGACCTTTCTCGATCAGGGCCTGTCGGATGGTGGAGCGCGTCTCTGGGTCGAGGTAGCTATACAGCCAATCGTATCCGATACCCACCGCATGGGACATCTCCGCCGTGTCGAGGAAGTGCGACGGGTTCCAGTCCTGGAACGTACAGACCTGCAGCAGATTCTCCTTCGCCTTGGCGGCGTACTTCTCGTCCCCCGTCCACCGGTAGGCGAGCGCCAGGGCATAAATCCGTCCCAGGCAATCCCGGCTGACGCTGAGCAAACGCGGCCCGATCTTTCGGTAGACGAGCGGCGGCCTCTGGAGACACCGATCGGCGTCCCTTTGGGCATCCTGCCAACACTTCTGCAGCACCGGGTCGTCCGCATAGGACGCCTTCAGGAAACCAAGGTCCACCTCTTTGAGCATGAGCCTCGGATGGCCGGCGACAAGGCCCGACAAGACCGAATTGGCGCGAGGCACCGGCTCGGCCGCATTCGATGACGTGCAAAAGCAAAACAGGATTCCAGAGACCGCGAGCAGATGTTTCATGGCCTGCCTCTCGTGTTGTTCGGTCGATGTCACTCCTTGTGTATACCAACATCTCCTGCATCACCTTATAGGCTCGCTCGCGCGTGTGACGCAAGAGAATTCTGCGGTTCCAAAGAACGCAGGACAGTAGAGCCAGCGTCCCCGCTTGCCTTGAGCGTGGGTATCCGGTATCATCGCGTAAAATGATTCCCGTTGGAGTCCTGCAATGAAAAAGTATGTTTTCAAGACCAAAGAGGAGATGGCGGCGGCCGCGGCCGGCAGCGTGGTCCAGGCGATCCAGCACGCGATTCGCACCAAGGGGCAGGCCAATATCGTCATAGGGACAGGGGCGAGCCAGTTCGAGCTGTACGAGCATCTGACGGCCGGCAAGGGCGTCGACTGGTTTAAGGTGGTCATGTTCCACCTGGATGAGTACCTCGGCTTGGAGCCCCGTCACCCGGCCGGCCTGCGAACCTATCTCATGAAGCACTTCGTGGACAAGGTGGCGCCGCTGCGGGCGATGTACCTGATCAAAGGGGAAGCCGCGGACCCGGTCCAGGAGTGCAAGCGGCTGGCCGTGCTGATCCAGGCCCATCCCATCGACGTCGCCTGCATCGGCTTCGGCGAGAACGGTCACCTGGCCTTCAACGACCCCCCTGCCGACTTCGAGACGGAGGAACCCTACATCGTCGCGCAGCTCGACGAACGCTGTCGCATGCAGCAGGTTGGCGAAGGGTGGTTCAAGTCACTCCAGCAAGTCCCCACGCGGGCCATCTCGATGAGCATCCGGCAGATCCTCAAGAGCAAACAGCTCGTCGCCACCGTTCCGGACCTGCGCAAAGCCGAGGCCGCGAAAAACGCTCTGGAGGGACCGGTGACACCCCAGTGCCCCGCCTCCATCGTGCAGCGGCACGAGAATTGCGAAGTTTTCCTCGACGAGCCGGCGGCCTCCCGGCTCTCCGGCGAACTGTGAGCCATCCGAAAGGGATTCGCCTTATGGAGCACGTCGGCGACGAGCGAGGTACTGAGCAGGTATGGCTCCCAGGCTTAATCGACCTGCAAGTGAACGGCTACCACGGCGTGGACTTTTCCGACGCTAACCTGAGCGAGGAAGATGTCGCGAGAGCTTGCCGGGAATTGCTCGATGCCGGCACCACGGCCTTCCTGCCGACCCTGATCACAAGCTCGACAGAGGTCTACGAGCGCAACTTGCCTTTGATCGCCGGGGTCATGGGCGGGGAGGAATTCCGGGGGCGAGTGCTCGGCATTCATCTGGAGGGGCCGTTCCTCTCGCCAAAAGATGGGGCTCGCGGGGCGCACAGTGCCCAGTGGGTCCGAAAGCCTGATGTTGGCTATCTTCAAGATCTCATCGGCCTGGCAAATGGTGCGGTCCGGCTCGTCACGATCGCCGCCGATCAGGATGGGGCCGCGGAGCTGTCACGCTATGCAAGCAGCCACGGCGTCGCCGTGTCGCTGGGGCATCACATGGCCGATGAGCAGGACCTCCAGAGGCTGGTCAAGGTGGGGGCCAAGGCCCTTACGCACCTCGGCAACGGCGTGCCGGCCCTGCTGCCCCGGCATCAGAACCCCGTGTGGGCCGGCTTGGCCAACGATGACCTCTCGGCCACGATCATCGCCGACGGCCACCATCTGCCGCCTTCGATCCTCAAGACCATCCTCCGGACCAAAGGTCCCGGTCGCTGCATCGTCATCAGCGACGCCTCGCCTCTGGCGGGCCTGCCGCCGGGCGAGTACTGGTCGATGGGGGCCCAGGTCCGTCTCCAAGAGGACGGGAAGCTCTTCAACCCGGCGACCGGCTACATGGCCGGGTCCTCCGCGACAATCCTGGCGTGTGCGAATCACGTGGTCGGCCTCGGTCTCGCGGGCCTCAATGAGCTTGGCCAGATGTTCTTCTACAACCCGCTGCGGCTGATCGGCGTCTCGCCCAAACAGATTCGAGCGGAAAAGAGAATTCTCTTCGACGCGAGAAATCGCCGCGTCTTTCAGGAGTGAATTGCCTACGTCCCATGGGTCCCCTACGTCCCATGGGTCCCACCTCAAACTGAATTCCGGAGGCTGAATATGAGAACCCTAATCCTGCAACTGGCATGTGCCGCAAGCCTGATCCTGTCGATCTCGAATCGTGGTTATTCGCAATCGGACCTGAAGCTCTGGTACACGGAGCCGGCCAAGGAGTGGACGCAAGCCCTTCCGGTCGGCAACGGCCGGCTCGGGGCGATGGTCTTCGGCGGCATCGCCGAGGACCGCTACCAGCTCAACGAGGATTCGCTGTGGAGCGGCAAGCCCCATGACTACGCCCATGACGGTGCGGCCGAGTACCTGCCGCAAATCCGCCAGTTGCTGTTCGAGGGCAAGCAAAAGGAAGCCCAGCAATTGGCGACCGAGCACTTCATGTCGGTGCCGCTGGGGCAGATGCCGTACCAGCCCTTCGGCGACCTGAAGCTGAAATTCGCGGGCCACGACAAGGTGGAGGCGTACCGCCGGGAGCTCGACCTGGACACTGCGATTGCCACCACCACCTATCGCTGCAACGGCGTCACCTATACCAGGCAGGCTTTTGCCAGCTTCCCGGACCAGGTGATCGTCGTCCGGCTGGAGTGTGATAAGCCGGGCGCGTTGAGCTTCACGGCGGAGCTGACCAGCCCCAACCAGGATATTCAGACGCAAGCCGTAGCCAGCGATACGCTGGCGATCCGAGGCCGGGCGAGGGACTACAAGGCGAGGGGCGGCGCAATCCCGGGCACCGTAAACTTCGAGGGGCACTGCCGCGTGATCGTCAACGGCGGCAAGGCCACTGTGGATGACAGACAGATCAGCGTTGAAGGCGCCAATGCCACGACACTGATGCTGGCGCTGGCCACGAGTGTCAGGAGCTACAAGGATGTCTCCGCCGACCCGGCGGCGCGGTGCGCCGAGGTACTGAAGAAAGCGGCGGACGAACGGCCTCGGCAGGTGCGTGACGCACACGTGGCCGATCACCAGTCGCTGTTCCGGCGTGTGTCCATCGACCTGGGTCCGGCGGTGGAGCCCAATCTGCCGACCGACCAGCGGGTGCTGAAGTACGCTCAGAAAGAGGACCCGCAATTGGCAGCCCTGTTTTTCCAGTACGGCCGCTACCTGATGATCGCCTGCTCGCGGACGGGCGGCCAGCCGGCCAACCTGCAGGGTCTCTGGAACGACAGCGTCAGTCCGCCCTGGGACAGCAAGTACACAGTGAACATCAACACGGAGATGAACTACTGGCTGACCGAGCCGACCAACCTCAGCGAGTGCGGCCTGCCGCTGTTCGACGCCCTGGCCGACATCGGCCAAACGGGCCGTTCCGTGGCCCAGAAGCACTACAACGCCCCCGGCTGGGTCCTGCACCACAACTTCGACCTGTGGCGCGGCGCGGCCCCCATCAATGCCTCCGACCACGGCATCTGGCAAACCGGGGGGGCTTGGCTGTGCCAGCATCTGTGGTGGCACTACCTCTACACGGGTGACAAGGCATTCCTGGCCGAGCGGGCCTACCCCCTGATGAAAGGAGCGGCGGAGTTCTTCACGGCCGTTCTCATCGAAGACCCCCGCAACGACAAGCATTGGCTCATCAGCGGCCCCAGCAACAGCCCCGAAGAAGGCGGCTTAGTCATGGGTCCAACGATGGACCACCAGATCATCCGCAACCTCTTCGCGAATACGGCCCAGGCCGCCCGCGTACTGGGCGTCGATGAGGAATTCGCCAAGAAGCTCGACACGATGCGAGCTCGCATCGCCCCCAACCAGATCGGCAAGTACGGCCAGCTCCAGGAATGGCTGGAAGACAAGGACGACCCGAAGAACGAGCACCGCCACGTATCGCATCTATGGGGCCTGTTCCCCGGCGAGGAGATCACGCCGGACACGCCCGAGCTGTTCAAGGCCGCCAAGCAGTCGCTCGTATTCCGAGGCGACGGCGGCACCGGCTGGAGCCGCGCCTGGAAGATCAACTTCTGGGCCCGCCTGCTCGACGGCAACCACGCCCATCTGATGCTCAAGAACCTGCTGACGCTGACCTCCTCCCCGCTGACGACCTACAAAGGCGGCGGCGTGTACCCCAACCTCTTCGACGCCCACCCGCCCTTCCAGATCGACGGCAACTTCGGGGCCACCAGTGGCATCACGGAGATGCTGCTGCAAAGCCATCGCCGGGATAGCCAGGGCCAATACATCATCGACCTGCTGCCCGCCCTGCCGGATGCGTGGCCGAACGGCTCGATCAAGGGCCTGCGCGCTCGCGGCGGCTTCGAGGTGGACCTCGCCTGGAAGAACGGCAAGCTGGCCGAGGCGAAGGTCCAATCCAAGCTCGGCAACAACTGCATCGTCCGCACGCTTGCCCCGGTCCGTGTTCAGGCCAATGGCCAGGACATTGGTGTCTCGCACCCGGCGCAGAATGTCATCGAGTTCAAAGCGGAATCAGGGAAGGACTACATTCTCCTGCCTTACTGAATTTCGCATAATATAGTGACAGATTTTTCGCATAATATATTGACACCAGCGTTTCGTTCTCGTAGGCTGTCCGCATGGACAGAAAAGGACGAACACGAAGGGACTTCGACGAGTTGGAGAACCGCCGAAA
>JAPLMX010000040.1 GCA_026386805.1 Phycisphaerae bacterium
CGCCCACATCCTTTCTGACCTTTGGCATCTGGAACCATCTCCAGATCCCCATCTTCGGTCACAGGCGGTGGTCCCCTTTTCGGCGCTTCTTCCCCCTCTACAACTCCTCTCTCCTGGCCCCCTTTTCGGCGCTTTTCACCACTGCTAGACTTATTGTTTTCCACAACTTACGTCACATCAAGAGGTTACGGAAAACAAGCTCGTCGCTCCCATAACCCGGAGGTCGTTGGCAAGACTGCCAAACGTCAAGGACTGCCTTCGACCATGATCTTTCGACTGTTGTTGATAACCCGATCCGTTTGTTCTGATATGTTCTGGACGTATGTGCTTGCCATCTTCACATCCGCGTGACCGAGCAGCTTCTGAACTGCAAAAGAGTCTCCGGAATTTGCCGCCACCGTTGCCGCCGTTCTTCTGAGGGTGTAGAAGCCGACCCCTTTGGGCGCTTCTATTCCCGCCTTCTTCATAAGCTTTGAGAACTCTTTGGTGACTGCACCATCCTTTGTGTACTTGGTTGTCCCGTCCTCCTGCTTGCTCGATATCGTCCTCACCCAAGGATTACCGCTGTGCGTATAGAATGCGAGTTCACCCTGTTTCGCCACTGTCAGCAAAGCCTGCACAGTCTCAGGCCACAGCGGCAGATTCCTGCCTATTCCGGTTTTGCCTCTCGGAAAAGTGACCCTGCCATGGTCCAAGTCGAGGTTCTTCCATCTGAGTTCTGCACAATCGGTGCAGCCGAAGCCACAGTTCAGACCCAACCATATCATTGCTTTCATTTGGACGCCGGCGTCCTGCAACAACGCCTGAATCTGAGGCGGCGTAAAGGTGGGTTTTTCTGCCTTCTGCGGCGTGACCTTTTTCAAGGCCTTCAATCGCGGCGAACGATCGATGATCTCGTTGTCCAAAGCCCAGTTGTACATGGCTTTCACTGCCGCTATCCGATTGTTTATGGTGTTCGGCGAGTTCCTTGCCCTGATCAGTCCCGTGCGATAATTCTGCAGGTCCAGGGTCGAGACAACTGACACCAGTTGGTGGGGCCCAACGAATTTTACAAACGCCTTCAACAGGGAGACTTGGCAGAGACATGCCGTGGCTTTACCTCCCCGATAGCAACCCTTGATTCCTGGTGGTCCAGGTACAGGTTGCACATCGTTTTGATGGAAAGCTGGTCAGCCGTCGAGCCATGACTCACTGGTCGCCCAGCGTGCAAGCAGGCGGCTTGTTCAAGATAGCGCTCCAGGGCCTGTCGCCTATCGGTCCCGAAATAGTACATCTTGCCTTTGATCTTCTTGCAGAACTGGCCTGTCTTGTGTAATGTAAGCGGGAACTTGTCAGAACGTGTTTGTCGTCCAGACGTGGGCTTTGTCATGATAGGTACTCCTTGCTACAACCGAAGAACTCAAGAACGCACTGAGATTCTAAACCGGTCCATGGTTGTAGTCAAGGTTGTATTTGGAAGAGATTTGCTTTTGCGGTCCGCGCGTAAAGCTTTACCTGAACGTATTTTGCGTCCGTAGCTCAATTGGATAGAGCCTCGGTCTTCGGAACCGATGGTTGGGGGTTCGAGTCCCTCCGGACGCAATCGCTCCATCAGGGTTCTGGCCCCCCAATCCGGCAAATCCCTCACGAGGACGCCCCGTCTGCCCGCGTTCCCACCTCTACGGTTCGAGGCAAGCGGTGGGGGGTGTTTCGTGTCGATTATGGGGTATGTCGAGAAACTGCGAGTTTTATGTTGAAAGGACTATCGGAATCCTATATAAATGAGCGGTTTAGTGCCTGGTGCAGGGATGGTCTGTGGCAATCCCGGCCGGGGAGGGGACCCAAACGCGACGTTTCACGTTTGAGAAGAGCTCCCAAGTGTGGTTCTTGCACTTGGGGACCCAAACCCAAATGGATTGGTGGCCGCTACGGAGTTGTCGGCTATGAAGCGCTATACAGGACAAAAGGCGCTGTATGAGGCAATAAGCCGCTCTCGTGCTAAAGCAAGGCGTGGCAATATCTTAGAGAGATTCCTCCCGGAGGGAATCGGGCAGGAAGAACCCGCCCAACAGGAGGGGCAGTCTCAGGTCGAGCCGACTGTGGCTCCTCCCGAAGCGTCGCCGCCGGTCGCGAAAGAACCGCCGCGACCGCTTCCCGAGAAGCTGCGTGAGCCGATGATCGTAAAAGAAGACTCGAAGTTGCGGCGGCTGACAACGGTGGAGAGAGTGGATGCACCGCCGGTGGTCAAGCCGCAGTTCGTTGAAAAAGTGAATCGACCGGCACCGCGGCCGGGACCGGTCCAGACGTGGTGGCGGCTGAGGCCCGTGCAGTTGAATGCAGGCCACGTTGAGATTTCGGTGCCATACCACATCGGCATTGTGGTCGTGCTGGTGCTCACGTTGGCGCTCTTGGCCGCATTCCGGATCGGGCAGCATTCCGGTGCAAAGGGCGTGGCGGCAGTGACGGCAAAAACGCCTGCTCGGGCAGCGCCGCAGAACGCGGCAACCGAAACGATGGCCGCAACGACAACGCAGGTCGACGGCTCGGCGGTGTCCGCGCCCGGTGGCAGTGAAACGCCCCAGAAAGAAGGCGACCACTGGATCATCCTGGCACAGCATAAGAACGAAGCCGATCTGCGTCAGGTGGCAGACTATTTTGCCGCGCATGGCATTCAATTGAAGGTTTATGGATTGGCGGAAGTCCGCCAGGCGCTTAAAGACGGCGGCTATAGTGCCAAGTTGCCCAGTGGTGACGGGTACTTCTTGGCAACGAGATTCGTCTACAGCAACCCGGATAAGCCGGGTACGGATGGGTACGAGGTCAAGCAAAAGATTATCGAGCTGGGTCAAGGATACAAGGCCTCTAGGGGCTTCGAGTCGTTCGCAGCAAAGCATTTCAGCGACGCTTACGGAATGAAGATTACGAAAATGGCAGGAGAAAAATAGAATGTCAATAGATCGCTCACTCAAGTTGAAAGACGCGTTGGTCCGGCACCGCAATGTGTTGTCGCGGGCTGAGCGCGTCGACGTTCTCAAGGACGAGGAACGCTGGAATGAGGGCGACGCGGTAATGGGTCTGCCGAAGGTGGCGCATCGCAAGAGCGTGGCGGGCAAAAAGGCCAAAGCGGAAGAAGCAGCGGAGGCCGCTGTTGTTGCCCCTGGCGCTCCAGCCGAAGCACCCGCCGCACCCGCCGCCGGCGCCAAGCCGTCTGCGAAAGGCTCAGCGCCTGCTGCCGGCGCCAAGCCGTCTGCGAAGGGCTTTGCAAAAGCATAGTGACGTGCGGCCTTGGGCCGACTCGGCGGTTTACACGGCCGGTGGAGAGCTTTTGCCTGGTTTGCAGTTGAGCATGCCGCACATGGGTTCGGCATGCTTTCTTTTTGGCAGCCGAGGGGGTGTGCAATCATGGTCGAGGGAACACGGATCCGCAGAGCGATGAAGCTCTTGGTTGCGGTGATGTCTCTGCCTTCGATGGGGAGAGACAACCCCCAGGCGGTCTGGCCGGGCGGGCAATGGGAGACAGCTACGCCGGAACAGGTTGGAATGGATTCCTCCCTGCTGACGAAAGCAAGAGATTCTGCGCTTACCGGCGGCGGCTCCGGCATGATCGCGTGGCACGGCAAAGCGGTTTTGCGGTGGGGCGATCAAGAACAGACCTACGATCTGAAATCGTCCACGGAAGCGATTGGCGGCAGGGCCTTCGGCCTGGCGTTCATGGATGGCAAGTTCGGGAGTCTGCACGATCCGGCCTCGAAATACCGTCCGCAGTCGGGCATCCCGCCCGAGGAGAACAAGGGCAAAGGCAAATGGCCCGGCGCTCCGTATCCGGAAAGCCAGGCCCTCCAGGGGGTCGAATGGGCGCCGGCCGACGCGATCCTTCGCAAGGCCGAAGGCGGCGATAACTGGCCGATTACCTGGGCCGATGACGGCAACCTCTATACCGCCTATGGCGACGGCCAGGGCTTTGAGCCGAAAGTGGACAAGAAGCTCAGCCTGGGCTTCGCCAGGGTCATCGGCGGGCCACAGGATTTCACAGGCGTCAATATTCGCAGCAGGACGGGGGAGTGGGTGGGGGAGGGCAATGCCGGCCCCAAGGCCAGCGGCATGCTCTGTGTGGACGGCGTCTTGTATCTGCTGGCGAGGAATGTCGGCAACTCACAGGTAGCTTGGTCGGATGACCACGCCGTGAATTGGCATTGGTGCGACTGGAAATTCGAGACGAGCTTTGGCGCCCCGACATTTCTGAACTTCGGGCGAGACTACGCTGGTCGGCGGGACAACTACGTTTACATCTACTCGCACGACAACGACAGTGCCTACTCACCGGCCGATCGAATGGTGATGGCTCGCGTCCCATTGGACCGGATTCGCGATCGCAGGGCTTATGAATTCTTCCAGGTGCTGGATGCGGCTGGTCAGCCTGTATGGATGAGGGGCATCCGCGACTGCGGGGCAATCTTCGTCAATCCCCAGCGATGTTGGCGCTCAGGCATCAGCTACAACGCCGGGCTCAAGCGATACCTCTGGTGCCAGGTTCTGCCCTTCAGCACGGACCCGCGCGGCCCGCGGTTCCAGGGCGGCTTCGGCATCTACGAGGCCCCCGAGCCCTGGGGTCCGTGGCACACGGTCTTCTACACGGAGAACTGGGACGTCGGTCCCGGCGAGACCAGCAGCTTTCCCACCCAATGGATGAGCCAGGACGGCCGAACCTGCTATCTGGTCTTCTCCGGCAACGACAGCTTCTCCGTCCGCCGAGTCGAACTGAAGACAAAAGGGAACCCCCTGCCCAAATGAAACGAGAGGCACTGCCGCGGGAGGGAACCCACCAGCTCTCTACGACATCGGCTCTTGGAAAGTGTCCGTGGGCGTGGATTTGTCAGGGTTGGAGCCGTCGTTGACTTGCGAGGTTGACTCGCCGGCGACTTGGCTCACGTTGGATTCCGGGGCCGGTTCGCTCGTCGTCTGGCTTTCATAGGGGGTTAGCGAGCCCTCATATGGGGGCTCGCTGGAATGGGTATCACTTTCCGACATGGCTTCATTCGTTGCCTTGTTGACGTCGCTGGCGACCTCATTGGCGCTGTCTTGGAACTCGCGCATGCCCTTCTTGAACTCGTTAACGCTCTTTCCGAGACTGCGGGCGACCTCGGGCAGGCGTCGGCCGAAAATCAAGAGGGCGATGACAAGGATGACCAGTAACTCGCCGCTACCCATGTTCGGGATGATCTGGAGCTGCAGATGCCCAGTCATATAGACTCCATCTGAAATACAGATTCGAACCACAATCCAGGACGCACAACTGACCCTTATACGCTCGACCGACAGACTGTGTTTGGCCACACGTAACCATGTGGACATTATACCGCGCGATGATCGGCGATGGGAAGCGTATAACGGACGATAGTCATTGGGGTGTTGACACGGCGTGCCACTCGGTGTAATTGGCAGGCGGATGAGGAGCCGAGGGGTGAATTCTTGCATGTCATTTGTGCCCGTGTTGTCAACAATCCGGCAGGGGGGTAGAATCCAGGCATGAAGAACGCACATCGAATGGCTCTTGTCCTTGTTTGTGCGTGCCGGCATGGGGTTGGCGGGCAGGGGGACCGATGGAGCCGAACGCGTCGGCTCGGCTGCCTCGCGAGGCCAAAGCCGCGATCATTCCCTGCAAGGGTCTGATCGACCA
Source organism: Phycisphaerae bacterium (assembly GCA_026386805.1). Taxonomy (GTDB): domain Bacteria; phylum Planctomycetota; class Phycisphaerae; order Sedimentisphaerales; family Anaerobacaceae; genus PLanc-01. The sequence goes on from JAPLMX010000040.1 coordinate 5,657, forward strand.
GTCGCTATTGTACCCGATCAAACGGTGCACGGAGACCGCCCTGCACAGCGGGGCGAATTATCTTATTTCTATGAGATCAGCACTTACGGCGGGCTGGCCGATGCCGCCGATTCCATTGCGAAGTACCTGATCCAGCAGGTGGCGTCGCGCGGGTACACGGTGGCCTACGTGACCACGGAGACCATCTCCGCCGGGGCCTTAATCAGTGTCTCTTGCCAGGATATCCTTATGCAGGAGAACACGACGATCGACGACGCGGCCTCGATCACGATGGGCGGCAAGCTGGAAGGCGTCGAGCGGGAGAAGGCCGAGAGCTTCGTGCGGGCGCTCGCCTTCCTGGCCAAACGCGACGGAGTCGTTTTCACGGGCCAGCCGAAGGTCCCCGAAACGAGCTGGTCGGAGCAGATGGTCAATTGGGTCAATTCGCCCGGCGTGATGGCCGTCCTCGTCATGCTGGCCCTGCTGGGGGTATACGTCGAGTTCAGCACGCCGGGATTCGGCTCGGCGGCGGCGCCACGGAAGAGGCGATCATCGCCCGCGTCGGCGAGGGAATCGTTACGACCATCGGCAGCTCAGTCACGTACAAGAGCGTGCGGGAAAACCCGGACAAGATCTCCAAGGCGGTGCTGCAAAAGGGTCTGGACGCGGGCACGGCGTTTGAGATTCTCTCGATCGATATCGCCGACGTGGATGTCGGCGAGAACGTCGGCGCCCTGCCCGCAAGGTACCCAGTTGGGGTGAGTGCCGATACTGCGATATCTCCCGAGCCGACTGGCCCGAGAGGATTGAAATCGTCCCAAAAACATCCTGCAACCACGATCTTTTCTAAAGTGACCGCTGTCGCCTATGGCAACCATCCTGGGGGAGCATCACACACTTTCAAATCCGCGCGGGACTACGACCAGACCGCTGAGACGCAACGTTCAACAAGTCCGTTACCCGAACCGATGAATCGCGAAAACCGCGTTTTTTGTGCTTGACAGGGGTCCGGGCGTACAGGTTTTCACCGAAATGGATGCCGCTGGAGACATTCTGGAGACACGATGTCACGGGCAGTTGCAGAGACCTTCCGGATTCATACCTTGACACAACCGAGAACAAACTCGGCATCATACGAGACATCGTGGGGGAGTGTAACTTTCCCCCATCGGAACACGGAATGTGAAGCATGCCCAAAGGAGAGAGTTGTAGTACGCTTGTTCGACCATGGGTCCGTAGGCGTTGAAGCTGACACGAATGCTTTCTCTTTGACATGTCCACGGATGGGCAAGAGACCGCGGTTTTCGGGATTATCGAGTAAAGGATTGAAAAGCCCGCAATATTGTTGATAATAGCGCTTTTCCTGAACGCTGCGCCCGGTTGGGGATAGAAAGATGGACATAGATCTTCAACGCAAAATGGATCGTATCTTGGGAAGTGTCATCTGCCGCTTCCTGTCACTGTTTCGCCTCAGACGAAGCGTGCATGCCCCTGCGCCCAAAGTCGAAAGAGTGCTGGTCATACTCCTGTCGGAGATGGGGAGTCTGGTGCTGGCCTATCCCATGTTTCAGCGGATCAAGAAGCTGTATCCCAAGGCGTCCGTACACGTCTTGTTGTTTGAGAAGAACAGGGAAGTGTTGGACATCTTGAAGGTAGTCCCTCCGCAGCACGTTCTGACGCTGGATAGCACATCGATCGCGCGACTGGCCCGAGACAGCCTCTCTGTGCTCGTACGACTGCGCCGAGCCAAGTTCGACGTGGCGGTGGACTGTGAGCTGTTTTCCCGGATCAGCAGCATCTTCTCGTTCCTTAGTGGTGCCCGGGTTCGAGTGGGGTTCCACCCGCATTGCCAGGAAGGGCTCTACCGGGGGGACTTCATCAATCGGCCGGTGCTCTACAATCCCTATCAGCACATCTCGCAGCAGTTCGTCACTCTGGTCGAGGCCATTGACTCGACCACGGTGCCGAAAGCCAAGCGTTTGGTGACGCCCGAACCGCCAGAGACGCCGGCCGTGCACTTTGGCCCGGAGGAGATTCGAGAGACAGCGAGGAGATTGCACGCCTATGCCCCGGATATCGACGGCAGGAGGCTCGTGCTGATCCATCCAAGTGGAGGCTTGCTGCCAATACGGGCCTGGCCCCTGGAATACTACTGCCGCCTGTCCAGGCAACTGCTCCAGGAAGGTTACGCCGTGGGTGTGATCGGCATGGGGCAAGACAAAGGGCTGGCCGAGCAGATCCAGTCTTATTGCCAGGACCCCCATTGCGTCGATCTGACCGGCTACACGAAATCCGTGCGGGAGCTCATGTTGCTGTTCCATTGCGCGTCTCTGCTGGTCACCAATGACGGAGGACCCGGGCAGTTCTCCGCCATGACGCCGATTCCCGCTATTATCCTCTTCGGCCCGGAGACACCGACGCTGTATGGACGGCTCGATCCCAAGGTGGTTGTCTTCTTCAGCTCCCTATCCTGTGCGCCCTGCATCACTGCCTATAACCACCGCAAGTCCCCGTGCGATGGAGACAACGTCTGCCTCAAGCGGATCGACCCGGATCGGGTGCTGGCCAAGGCCATGGAGATCCTCCAAGCCGGCGAAGGCACACAGCCGGCCGACCTGCCGGAGGAGGCCGCCAGGCGCCAGAAGGTCGTGGGCATTGAAGAACGCGGTAGACACGGCCAGGAGAGCCGGGTCAGAGAAAACCCTACTTATCCTTCGTGAGATCGAGATGGTGGAACCAGTAAAGACGGTTTCAGGCCAGAGCGCCCGGAAAGCCCCGAGGCTCTGGGGTTGGCACACCGGTCTGAGCATTGCCATCGCTCTGGCCATCCTGGTTGGCTTGGCCACGATGATCGATCTGAAGGAGGTCTGGCGCCAAGTGGCCGGCCTGAACCGCGGGTTCGTCTTGCTGGGCGCCCTGGCGCACTATGCGACCTATCCAGTCCGCGGCTGCCGCTGGCGGCGATGCCTCCTTCATCTGCCACTGAAGGCTGGAAAGGCCAAGTTTGGACTCCTGGTGTTCTTCTACAATTTCGTGGACAACGTGGTGCCGGCCAAGCTGGGAGACGTCTACGGGGCGCATTTGGCCGGGATCAACTGCGGGGTGTCTCGCTCCGCGGCGATGGGATCTATCGTGTTCATCCGCGTGATCGATTCCTGGATCGTGCTTTTACTCGCGGGACTGGCATCTCTGGTTTTGTTTTCCGCCAAACTGCCCCGGCCCATCATCTGGAGCCTGCTGGGGGGCGGGGTCATCGCCCTGGCCGCCAACTCGATCTTGCTGGCCTGCTTCCTGTTGAGAAAATCGCTGCCCGGGTGGTTGCCGCAAAGGGTTCAGCAGATCATTCACGGCTTCCATACCGGCATGTGGCCCGGATCGTCGGAGATTCTCCCGATTGCCGGTCTGACGGCGGTGATCTGGACGCTGGAAACGCTATGGATCTTCTTCCTCGCCCTGGCCTTCGGCGTGAAACTGAGCCTGGCCGAGACGGTCTTCCTGACCATGATCCCGCTGCTGGCGTCGGCGTTTCCCTTCACTCCGTCGGGCGCCGGGGTCGTGGAGGTGACGCTTTTCAGTTGCCTCCGTGCGGCTGGCGTACCGGCCTCCATCGCGGTCCCCCTCACGGCGGTGAACCGGGTAATCGACTACTGGCTGCACATCGGCCTGGGGCTCATCCTCTGGGCGGTCAGACGGGGGATTGGCCTACGCACCTGGCGGGAAGTGCCCCTGGAGGAAGGATCGGCGGTCCCGTCACCCGATCCAGCGGTCACTCGACCGGTTCGCGGGCCTCTCGACAAGGAGGTCATTCATGCAGGTTAACACCGTATTGCTTCTGCGCGTCACTTCGATGGTGGACAAGGTGGACCATCCGCAGTTCTTCGATCCCCCCTACGCGCTCAAGTCGATTGAGGCCCGGCTGCAGAAAGACAAGGACGTGGCCGTGCATCTGCTGGACTGCTGGATTCATCCGATGGACGTCTCGGCCATGCTGGCCCACGCGGCCGGAATTAGGCCTGACCTGATTGTAATCTCTTCTTCAAGCTTCGATGCCCAAGTGGCTAACAACTTCGTCGCCTCCGTGAAGAAAGACAAGAATGCGCCTCTGGCGATTGGAATAGGCCAAAGTCACTATCTCGACCGCAACGTCCGCGATGCGCAAGAACGGGGTTACGATGCCATCCTACTGGGGGAGCCCGAGCAAGAGTTCTTCAAACTGTTCGACTGGATTCGTCACGGGAGTCGTGTCGAGGGCGTCCCGCCCTCGAGTCGCGGGCAGGATGCCCGCGACACACCGGGTGACGATTGGAGACAGCACTATTGGCAATGCTACGAGGAGGGTAAGCGTTTTGCCGTGGAGGACCCCGATAGTCTGGTCTTTCCGACCTATACGTCGGCGGAGCTGGAGTCATACCGATCGATTTTCCCGGTACGGGTGCCCAAACGGGTCGTCTGGGGCTACCTGATCGCCACGCGCGGCTGCCCGCATGGCTGCGTGTTCTGCAGCGAAGTAATGCGGGTGAGCATCGGCCGCAAGATGCGCAGCCGTTCCGCGGCGAACGTGGCGGACGAGATGGAGCATTTGGAGCGCCAGGGCGTGAACATCTGCTCCTTCCAGGACGACAGCTTCTCGGCGGATCGGCGTTTCGTGAGATCGCTCAGCGAGGAGCTCGCCGCCCGGAACTCCAAGATGCCCTGGATGGCACGGGTCCGGGTGGACGAGCTGGATTATGATGTGCTCGCGATGATGAAGAAAGCGGGCTGCGTCATGCTCGGACTTGGGGTGGAGTCCGGCAGCCAGAGGATCATCGAGCAAATGCAGAAGCAGCGCAATCCGAAGCCCTGGGCGGATCTATGCCGGCAGGTTTTCCGCTGGACACGGCAGTTGGGCATCGGCACCAATGCCTACTATGTTATTGGAAATCCGACCGAGACGCGGGAAGAGATCGAGCAGACGATCCGCCTGGCCATCGAGCTCAACTCCGACACGATTCAGGTGCACTTCTACACGCCCTATCCGGGGTCGGTCGCCTGGGAGAGACACAAGGACATCATCGCACAGCACGATCCGACCCAGATGTTTCACTACGCCACGCCGATGTTTACCCTGGCCGCGGTCTCGATTGAAGACCTGGTGAAGCTGCGATCCCAATTCTACCGCCGCTATATCTTCCGTCCTGGCTTCGGCATCCCTCATATGTGGAAACACGCGGCCTTCTATTGGCACAATCCGGACATCTTCGGGAGTCTCCTGGGCATTCGAAAGATCTTCCGATGAACGATGTACAGTGGAGAACCTGTTTATGGCATTGATTGGCACCGTACCACGGCGGTGTGTGAATCTTCCTCCCGGAAGCCTGGGGACGCTGATCCGTTACCGTCTGGGCAAGAAGGTTCGAGAGGGGCCGGAGCTGGAAGAGTTCTGTCGGCAGTTCGGCAAATGGCTGGGCGCTCCCTATGTATTTGGCGCCTCCAGCGGCCGCTCGGCGTTCCAACTGGCCCTGGAGGCACTGGACCTGGAGAAGGGCGCCGAGATCGTATTCCCCATCTTCACGTTCCCGGTCATGCCCATGGTGGCCCAGATTCTCGGGTACAAGCCCGTCTTTTGCGACGTGAACCCGGAGACATTCAACGCCGGACCGGAGCACATCGAGCCCAAGATCTCCGGCAGGACCGGCGCCATCCTGGCGACGCACCTCTTTGGGCAGCCCTGTCCGATACGGGAAGTCGCGGCCCTGGCCCGCAAGAGAAAGGTCCGCCTTCTCGAAGACTGCGCCCATGCCTGTGGGGTGAGAGTCGCCGGCCGACAGGTGGGGACTTTCGGGGACATCGGCGTATTCAGTTTCGCGGAAGGTAAGAACATGCCGTGCTTTGGCGGCGGAGCGATCGCCACGGCCGACCAGGACATCGCACGGCGGGCCGAGGATATTCTGGCGAAGGCACCGCTTCCGGCGGCAGAGGCGATCACAAAGCAGGCCTTCGCCATCTGGGCGAAATGGCTGCTGACGCGTCCCTTGATCTTCGGCATCACGGCCTACCCGGCTCTGCGGCTGAAGCTGCTGCTGGGCCAGCCGTTGATGGATTCCGCCGTGGGGGATGACCTGCTGGAGAACTTTCTCCACTCGAACCCGCGCATCAGCCGGCTATCGAATCTCCAGGCCGCCCTCGGGCTGCGCCAGCTCCGCCAGGTCGACGCCTTCAACGAGGGCGCCCGCCGCAACGCCCGGATCCTGACGGAGCATCTGGGCGACGTCCCGGGGATTGGAGCGCCGCGCTCCACGGAGGGAGACCACATTTACGTCTACTATCCGTTGACGGTGGACCCCCAAAAGCGGGATGATCTGCGCCACTACCTGTTGCGTCACGGCATCGATTCCAAGACCACCGACATGGCCAATTGTGCGACGCTGAAACCGTTTCTGGGCCCGCGGAACGCCGCGGTCCCCAACCAGGGTCCCCGGGAGGCGTCCATCCTGGAGATCTGCGTCTATCCGGTGATCCCGGAGAACGAAATGCGTCGGATTGGCCGGCTGATTCGAACTTGGGCGGGATTGCCTGCCTGGCAGACAACCGCGAGGGCGGTCCCCTGCCCGTCTCACGAGGGAGGCAGAGGTTAAAGATGAGAAACGAAAACACGACTCCGAATCCGGCTTCGTTGCCGGCAGGCACGGCCACGCCGGCCGATGCCAGACCCAAGAGGTCAAGCGTGACGTACTTTCGCGACGATGTGGAGCGGACCAATGGTTACGTGCCGGGGTTCCAGCCCAAGCAGACCGATGCGGTCAAGCTCAATGCAAATGAGAATCCGTATCCGCCTTCTCCGGCCGTGATGAAGGCGTTGGCCGAGCTGACGGCGGAGCATCTGCGCCGCTATCCCGAGTCACGGGGAGACAGCTTTCGCGAAGCGGCGGCCGAAGTGAACGGCGTCGAACCCGACAATATCATCTGCGGTAAAGGCGGCGACGACCTGCTCTCGATCGCCCTCGGGGCCTTCTGCGACGAGAGCCGCCCCGTCGCCTACCCCGTGCCGACGTACTCGCTCTATCGTGTGCTGGCGGATCTGGAGGGCTGCGAGGCCCTGGAAATCCCCTTCGAGGAGGAATCCCACCTGCCGGCCGGACTGGCCAAGGCCGGGGCGGCCTTGACCATGGTCTGTAACCCCAACGCACCCAGCGGGACCTGGATTCCCATCGAGGATCTGGCTGAACTGGCCGGCAAGGTGACCGGCGTCTTGCTCATCGACGAAGCGTACGTCGATTTTGCCCCGCAAAACGCCGGGCATTTGGTCAAGGAGTTCGACAATGTCATGGTCCTGCGTTCGTTGAGCAAGGGCTACTCCTTGGCGGGTCTGCGCTTCGGCTACGCCATTGCCCAGAAGAACGTGATCGCCGGCCTCATGAAGGTCAAAGACTCGTACAACGTCGATGCCATTGCCATCGCCCTGGCGACCGCCGCCATCAAAGACCAAGCCTACTTCCGAGAAAACGTCGGGAAGATCAAGAGGCAGCGGCAATCGTTGACGGAGCAGCTCCGGGCGTTGGGTTTTGACGTGTCGGACAGCCACACCAATTTCGTCCAGGCCCGGCCGCGAACCGGCTCGGCGGCGGCGATCCACAAGCAATTGGTCGAACGAAACATCTACGTCCGCCACTATGACGTCCCCGATCTGAAGGATAAACTTCGAATCAGTATCGGTTCGGAGGAACAAAACGACAGGCTGATAGTCGCCCTGCGGGAGATTCTTACGAGTTAGGACGCCCTCACAATGGAATCGCGAGCCGCACAACTCTGCCGACGGATGAAAGAGACCGATTGGGCGGCGCCGCTGCTGATCGTCATCGTCGTCATCCTCGGCTACGGCATCGCCCCAACGCGCCTGCCGCTTTGGGGTGAGGAGACCCGCCGTGCTCGCCACGGGATCGAAATGGCCCAGAGCGGCGATTGGCTTGTCGCGACAAATCAGGGTCTGCCGATCCTTGACCGGCCGCCTTTGCAGTATTGGGTGTTGGCGATCATCCACAAGTGGGTCCATCCCCTCGATCCTCTTACTCTGCGTCTCTTCATGGCCGCCGTGGTGCTCTGCACCTCGCTGGTGATCTGGTCGTATGCGCGTGCATTCCTCTCAGGCACCGGCGCCTTCCTCGCGGCCGTCGCCTACCCCACGATGGGGCATGTTTTCGACCTCGGCCGCCGAGTCGAGACGGACGGGCTTTTTGCGTTGCTCATGGCCGGGGCGCTCATGGTGTGGCATTACGGCTATGCCCGGCGCTGGCGGCCGACGTTGGTCTGGGCCTTGGGCGGCGCCGTCGCTGCTCTCGCGACTTTGACCAAGGGATCGCAAGGACCGGTGACTTTCTTCGGCACGGTATACCTGTTCCTCCTGGTCCGGCGCGACGGCCGATACTTGCTGCGCTGGTCGCACGTCCTCGGCCTTGTCCTTTTCATTGGGATCATCGCCATCTGGCAGGTGCCATTCTATTGGCACACGGGATGGGAAGGCACCCGCATGACGTGGCTGGACCCCTACATCGGCCGGGTGAATACGGGCATCGCCGGACGGTTGCTGCACTTTGCGAAGTTCCCTGTCATCGTCTTGGGCGCGACCCTGCCGTGGTCGGTGCTTCTCGTGGGTCTGTTCCACCGACCGTTCTGGAAGCTGGAAGAGGCGGCACGGTCCGCTGTCGTTTTCGCCCTCCTGGGGATGGCGACGGTTTTCGTGCCCGTGTGGATCAACGCGGGAGGACTCCACCGTTATGTCATGCCCATGTACCCCCTGCTGGCCGTGGTCTGCGGCGCAGTGGCCCAGCAGTGTCTATCGGCCCCCATGACAAGCTCTCTCCGGCAGTTTTGGCGTAATACCATTCGCATCGTAGCCCTGGTGATGGCGGGGGTTGCGGTCGCATTTCTCATGGCCACTATCGGAGGGGCGTTCAGCGACGCCCCCTGGATCCACGTCCTCGCGCAGCCCTGGCTGCTGATGACCGCCTTGGTCACCGGTGTTGCCGCCGGAGTCGCGTTGATCTGGCGGCAAACGTCGCCGGGCCGGACAGAGCACGGACGGCTCGTCACGTTCACGAGCGTGGTGCTTCTGGCCGCGTGCTTTAATGGCCCCATCCTCAACGCCACCGCCAGGAACATGGACGATGTCGGCCCCCAGATCATGGCTATGCGCCACAGCCTGCCCACGAAGACCCGGCTGGTGAGCTTCGGGCCGGTGTTTCACAAGTTTCTCTACTGGTATGAAGACTCCATTCCTATTCTGGGCATGCCGGCGACCCTCAGCGACGTTCCCGAGGACCTGGAGTACTTCGCGATGGATGTTCGATGGGGTCGGCTCCCCGAGTTGCCCTTCGAATGGGAGCACGTCGCTGCCTTCAATATGGGCCGCATACGCAAGACTCATCCTGAACACGCCGTCGTGGTTGGGCGGCGGATTCGCACCCGATGAACTCACACGTCACGAAACCGACTTAGGTTGCGGTGCATCGGCCACGTGATATCGGATCGCATACCAAAGGTGAAGTGGGTTCTCCATGCCTGGTCGCTCCCTCGATCGAGCGGCCGGGGCCTGTGTGACAACAAGCCCATAATCGATGCTGAACCTCAGTTCGATCATCTCCACCGGCTCGAATCCTTCCAAGCGCGGCGGCAGCGGCGCCGTTGCGACCAGCCAGAAGGAGCCGTGCTCCCGCAACGATTGACGCGTGTAGTAGTTCCACTGGGGCCGCCGAACGAACTCCGACGGCTGCGAGAAGCCCGGCCATTGCGCCACCTTCAGCCCCGGCTGGTAGAACCGGATCATCGACGTCGGCTGCTCCCTGTCCGTCAGGATAGGACCCTCCAATCGGCCAACGTATTGGGCCAGCTCGCGCCAGCCTGCCGTTTCTTTGAAGATGCGATGCGCGAGTGCCGGCGCACCGATCGGGTGGTACATGTATAGCGCCAGCACCAGACAGAAGGCGACGTTGATGCCGCCGTGGATGGCGATGTCGCGCCGCCGCGTTCCCCTGGACGCGGCCACCAGCGCCGCCGCTCCAATCACATAGATGGCCGCCCAGTTCCCCTCGACCTTCGAGACCAGACTTACAGCGGCGAAGAGCAGGACCGGAAACCACGTTGCCGCCACCAACAACGGCTTCACTGGGGCATTCCACACCAACTCCGGCGGCGATTGTCGACGTAGGCGCAGCACGAGCCAATGGACCAGCGGACCGAGCAGCGCTCCCCAGACGATCAACAGGCCGCCAAGGTATTCGGCCATCCGCTTGACCGACTTTGCCAAGGACGCCTTCGCTTCTTTGGACGGCGGCTCAGCCGGGATGGTCGCTCCGAAAGCCCGCCCCACACGCATCTCCGGGCCGTCCGGCACCGGTCTCTGCGGCGCCGGCAGGTCCGTGCTCAGCCGAAAGCCCGGATCGTGCCCACTCTTGAGACCATGCTGAAGCTGCATGCGGATTGGCACCCACTCGTGCTGAGCGTTCCACGCCAGATGCGGCGAAAACACCAGAAGCGCCACAAGAACGCCCACATAGGGCCACGGCGTCCGCAAGGCCTTTGGGTCGCCCCGCACGATCCCCCACAGGAACACCGGCCCGATCAGGACCATCGTGTACTTGCCCAGCAGCCCAATCCCCGCCGCCAAACCCGCCGTCACCCAGCGGCGTCGATTCCCCGACAGCGCCGCCGCTCCCTCGTGCAACGCGGCGCACCACGTCGTGATCTGCACCGCGTCCGGCGTCGTCAGCAGGCCCGCCGTGAACACGTAGACGTTGAGATTTGCATACAGAAGCGCCACGAGAAGCCCTTGCGGCTTCGTCAGTCCCGCCTTGCGAAACAGTCCCACCATGAACGGAAACGCCAGCGCCGCCACCATCATCGCCCCCAGACGCCCCAGGAAGACCGACGACGGCCACAACCTCGACGTGGCATTCACCCACGCGATCAGGGGGGGATGGTCGAAGTACCCCCAATCCAGCGCTTTGCTCCACTCAACATAGTAAGCCTCGTCCTGCACGATCGGCACCAGGGCTGCGATCACGAGACGCGCCAGCACAACCCCCACCAAGAGGTAGAGGGTCGCACGCAGAACTCCACTGCGAGGCTTCATCGAGAGGTCCATGACCTTTTCCATTCAATATCGCAGGAGGCGGCGGTAGGTCAGGGCGGTCAGTACCAACAGGAACCCCAACCCGCTCCACATGAGCAAGATGCCGGCCGTGACCAGTGAGTCGACGCCCTCAGTGACCTGCTTGCCGCTGATGATGGCTACACCCAATATGGTGGCCGGAATACAACTGGCGCCGAAGGCACTGAGCATGTGACCTTCACGCCGCAGGATCCCCCAGCCGATCCCGATCAGGATCATCGGAAGACAGCCGATCCCAAAGATCAGGCGCGAGTGGATCTCCGACAGAATGTGCACTTGGGCGTGGTGAATCTCCCTGACCAGTGACCGTTGAAGATCCGCCAGGATTGAGCTTGGTGCGCCACCGAGAAGAACAGATGCTCGCTCCGGCATGGCCGTGGGCAAGGGACCGTCGGGACCGAGCCGTTGTGCCACGGACGCGGGCAACCGCAGGTCCCCAATGTAATTGCGGACCATGAGCTGACCGGTTCCTTCGACGCGCGCATCGGAGAGATCCAGAACCCACTGGACAGGCGAGGCGTTTTCCTCTATCCCGAGCGAGGCGTTCTTGTCCGTTCGCAGACGCCGAAGAAGCTGAGAGGTTCGGGGATCGTATTCCTCCACGACGACCGGGGCGATCAGTTCGATGGTCAGCCGCCGGGGCAGCGTACAGCCTCGGGCAGAAATCCTCAGGCAGCGCGATTCTCCGCCCAGTGCATAGACCCCGCCGGGAGCACTCATCGCTCTACCGATCTCCTGGGCCAGCAGTTCGGTCAGCAACTGCTGATAGGCCAGTCGGGCCGCTTCGGCAATCGGACCGAACAGCATCAGGTCGGCTTGAATCTGCTTCATCTCCTCGATCTTCTTGAACTTGATCTCATCCTCAATCAGGGAGCCGAATTCTCTCTTGAGCATCAGGGACCCGACCTCCCACCAGAAGTCATTCGCCAGATCGCCGATCTGCCTGGCGTTGGAGACCGTGAGCTGCACTTCGTTGGACTTGTCGTGCAGGCCGAATTGCACCTTCGTAGCCTCCGAGGTGATGATCCTCTTGACCCTGTCATTTTCAAAGTGGACCACGACAATGCCGTACAGCGTGTCGTTCTGAACGTCGGCGTCGTCCGCATAGATGACATAGGGCGACAAGGTGTAATAGCCCCTGCACCGAATGTTGTGGAAGAGGATTTGTCGGGCATCGGCCTTCAGTGACTTCTCGGCCAGATGCACGAAATAGGGCATGACGTAAAAGCTTAGAAGCAGATTCGCAATGGCCATCAGGATGGCCAGCACGAATCCCGGATAGATGAGCGTCAGCGTGCTGACGCCACTGGCCCGGCAGGCATCAAACTCATTATCGGCGGCGAATCGACCATAGGTCAGGGCTGAAGCGAACAACGCGGCCACGGGCAGCACAAATGTCAGGCAAATCGGCATAAGGTAGGTCAAGAGATGAACAACCTGCCGGGGCGCCAGGCCGTACTCCTGGACCGGACGCAGAATTCCGCCCAGGCTCGTGATCAGCGTCAGCCCGACCGCGGCCAGAATGAAGACTCGCAGCAGCTCCCGAAAAATATGCCTGTGCAGTATGAAAACCATTGTTAAAGCCATCCATGCAATACCAGAGCCGGCCCTAGTCTACCCGGTACTGCCGGCACTTGCCAGCCCCTTGGCAACCAACCGAGAGATGATCCCCGTCCAAGGGTGATAGGAAGCAGCTCCATCGAGGTTTCAGCATTCACGACTCGAAGGCCCCGAGCAAATCAATGTCAGGTGAACTGACCCACACAGTTCGGCGGCGATTGAGCCGCCCAATGCCTTCACCAACCCTCGAACTGAAGCCAAGCCCAGGCCACAGCGACGGGCGACACGGCAGACGCTGTCATCTGGTTCAAGACTTCAAACGCGTCCGAACGTTTCTCATGTCCATTCCGATACCGGCAATTGATCGATTGCTTGGTGCAGCACCGGGTCCACAGTGGTGTACACGTCATTTGTGAGCTGTGGGCTGGAGTGCTCCAGCAACCTTTGAGTCGCTGTCGTCGATACACCTCTTTGTGCCAGCAGGGAGGCGAACGTCTTCCGTAGCCATTCACGAGGTGCGGCAAAAAAATATTTTCGAGGCGGTGATTTTGGAGTAGCGCGAAGCTGGGGAAGACGGTATATCCTCGTCTATGGTAGACCAGGATGTCACGATACCCCAGTTGATCTTGCAGAACGATCTGCTTCGCTCTCAGGTTTTTGCCCTGGAGCAGACCAA
>JAPLMX010000181.1 GCA_026386805.1 Phycisphaerae bacterium
AGGAGCCGAAGTTTCGGTTCTAGGCCTTATACGACCGCGGGGACCGCGGGGACGTGCTGGCCGCCGCGTGGCGACGGGTGCGCGCGAATCACGGCGCCCCCGGCGTTGACGGCGTGAGCATCGAGGCGGTGGAACAGTCCGAAGGGCGGGATAGGGGGTCACACCTACACATTTCACAAACGCCACACATCCGTGGTGAGCATCGTTGAGTTCCGAGGGTGCCTTACGAATTTCCGGCTCGGTCATGAGGCCCAGGAAAGGATGGGTTTCTTGCCGGCGTGGGCGTATTCGCGGAGGGCCTGGGATCTACGATTCACGATTTGGTGTTTGCGATTGTGCCTGCGGCAAGTAGGTCTTCATCCGCAGATCAGACAAGTGCGAGCGAAGCGTGGCAATCCGCCGATGGACGCAGATAAATGCAGATGAATGCAAGAGCCCGATCACGTCGGCGGCAACATCTCTCTTGCCAAACACAGGCCTTATCTTGTATGATATAGCCATGACAACCAAGGAAATCGCTTTGAAGACCATTCCCCATGACAAGGTCAGAAATGAATCCGCAGATTTCGCAGATTAACGCAGATTCAGGAGGCAAAGGAGGGCGTCAGTAGTTCTTTCGCAAGTGTTTGACCGCATTCACGTCAGGATGCAGGATGGATTGTCCGTGGATTGCCTGGACTTCACAGACTCGGATAACAAATCTGTGTTACTAACTCGCAACAACTGAAAAACGTTTCCAGATAGTTCCGGACCAGTGGCATAAGTTCCAACAGGAAAAAGAGTTGCATCTCTCGCAAAGAGCGCGAAGATCGCCAAGGGTTGAGGTTCTCGCGGTCCTCTGCCTTCTGTCCTCTGTCCTCTCTTCTTGGCGGCCTTGGCGTGCTTGGCGAGAGGTAATCTTGGTTCCGGCCGAAGACCGGGCTGGGAAAATCTGCGAAATCTGCGGATGATCTCTTGGATTCCTCGCCCAATCAACGCGTGGGTTGAGAACCCACCCTACATTCACTCCTCTGCGGCAGCTTTTCACTTGAGGGGGATGGCCGGGAGTCGCTTGAGCGTTTTGTTGGCCGGGTCGACCATGATGCCCACGGATTCGAGGGCCGTGACACCGAGGAGAGGCTCGGAACCCGGCTCGCCGAAAATGACTCGTCCAGCGGTAAGCTCGCCCATGAATTGGATGCGGGCCAGGCCGTAGGCGTACTCCCGGACTTCGCCGTTCGCCAGCTCGTACGCCATTTTGCCCTCCTTGCGCAGCCCGATTTTCTCCAGCTCGGGAGCGGGCACCATCGAGTCGGTGGCTCCCGTGTCCACGAGAAAGACCGCTTCGTACGATTTCTCGCCATTGCCCAGGGCCGTGATCTTTGTCGTTACTCTCGTCAGACCCATTGTTCACCTCTCGCTGCACCAAACCCATCGTCCACCGACATTAACGCACTCTCATTGTACCGGAACCTGGGCTTCCGAGCAAGGCGGACCGCACTTGTGCCGGAGGGAAAACCGAAGCCTGAGCGGCGGGGCAAGCGGAACCCGACCTACCCTACAGTCCTCCATGTCGCGTTTGCGTATTTGGCGTATTTCGCGGTTACAGCGGATAACGTAAGATATCTTTCGCTTTCTTGTATCGGACCAGGAAGAGGTCCTCCTGAAGGGACGATGGTGGAGACGTGGATAACCAGATTGTGAATCGTGGATGGCAATTCGAATAGGGAATGAAGAGGATTGCCCCTCGTCGCGACGGCGGGTAGCATGGTGGCGTGTGTGACACAAAGAAGTAGCATGGGGTTGGGACCCCCAAACGCGAACGAATGCGTTTGGGGACCCGGTGAGCGCCCATGCGGTCAAGATCACGGGCAAGATGCCCGTGCTACGAAAGGAGGTCATCATGGGTCAATCCAAAGAACTGACGCGGCGGGGGTTTATGCGGTTGGGGGCTGGGGTGGTGGCGGCCGCCGGGGCGGTGCGGCTGGGACAGGCGACGGCGTCGGCTGCGGCGGCGAAGAAACTCCCGATCGGCCTGCAGGTCTACTCGGTCCGGGGCGAGGCCCAGAAGGACCTGGCGGGCGTGCTGGCCCAGGTGGCCGAGATGGGCTATGACGGGGTCGAGTTCGCCGGGTATTACAACTGGCCCGCTGAGAAAATTCGCAAGGTCCTCGACCAGCACAACCTCAAGTGCTGCGGGACGCACACGGGCGTGAACGAGATGATGGGCGAGCGGTTCGCCAAGACGATCGAATTCAACAAGACCATCGGCAACAAGAACCTGATTGCCCCCAGTGGTATGCGGACGGGCTCCCAGGAAGCTGTTGTCCAGTTCGCCAAACAGATGAGCGACCTCGCCGCCAAGGCCAAGGAGCAGGGGATGCGGGTCGGCTATCACAACCACGCCGGGGAGTTCGACGCCAAGGCCGGCTTCATTGCCTGGGAGGTTTTCGCGAAGAACAGCAGCAAGGACGTGATCCTGCAGGTCGATATCGGGCACATCGCGCGGGCCGGGGCCGATCCCGCCAAGTACATGGCGATGTTCCCCGGCCGGCTGACGACCGTGCACGTCAAGGACTTCGCCAAGGGCAAGCCCGACCCGGTGGTCGGCGAGGGCGAAGTGGACTGGCCCGCCATGTTCCGCATCTGCGAAGGCGCCGGCGGCACCGAGTGGTACATCATCGAGGACGAAGCCACCGTCGGGCCGATGCAGCGGATCAAGACGGACATCGAGAACCTGCGAAGGCTGCTGACGAAGTATCATGCGTAATCGCTCGTAGTGACGCCGCGAGGCGTTTCTTCGGAAGTGCGAAGTTGTAGGGTGGGGCTTGCCCCACCGATTCTCTGCCAGACGCATTCTGGCGGGGCAAGCCCCACCCTGCATACTTGAAACTCCAGCCGCGGAAAGGGCTGTAAAGGGGAGTTGCTATGGTGAGTCGCGGATGGTTATGGGGCGTGATGGTGCTGGCGATGGCCTTGTCCGTGCAGGCCCAGGAGGTCATCTTTGTCCCGTTGAAGATCGACGGTCCCGTGCACGATCCGGCTCAACACAGCTACTGGTTTGGGCCGTTCTGCGAATGTGCGTCGGTTCTCGACATGGACGGGGATGGCGATCTGGACATCGCCTGCGGCCGGAACTGGTACGAGGCGCCGAACTGGACCAAGCACGCCAACTTCCGCGATGGCGCCGAGACCAACGGCCCGGAGATCGACGACAACAGCGAATTCGCGATGGACGTCAACTTCGACGGCAAGATGGATATCGTCAGTTCCGGCTGGATGTTCCTCAAGGGCGCTTTCTGGTACGAGAATCCCGGCGTCAAAGACGTGGTCTGGAAATCCACCCGCATTCACCACGCCGTGAATATGGAAGGCATCATCCACGGGGACATCAATGGCGACGGCGTGGACGACATCCTGTGCAACCACTGGGCCTTGGTCAAAGGCCAGGGCGTGACGTGGCTGGAGCACATCCACCACGCGCCGTGGTTCGTCGAGCACGTTGTGGGCACGGAGGGCGATGTCCACGGCAACGGCCTGGGCGATCTCAACGGCGACGGTCGCGTCGATATCGTGACGCCCGTCGGCTGGTACGAGCAGCCGAAAGACGCCAGCGTCACGCCGTGGCCGTTCCACGCCGATTACGAATTCCAGCCCGCCAAAGGCAAAGGCGGGGCGGGCTCGCACCCGATTTTGGTTTACGACGTGGACGGCGATGGCCGCAACGACATCATCATCGGCTCGGCCCACGCCTATGGTTTCGCCTGGTTCCAGCAGAAGGTGGACGCCGCGGGCAAACGCACGTTTGTCACGCACTGGGTCGAGACCGACTTCAGCCAATTCCACACGTTCGCCCTGGGCGACCTCAACGGCGACGGCAAGCCCGATCTCGTGACCGGCAAGCGCCTCTTCGCCCACCACGGGGCGGATATCGGGGCCTTCGAGCCTCTGTACACCTTCTGGTACGACATCAAGGGCGGTGCCTTCGAGCGGCACATCCTGTCGTACAACCACTTGCCTTTCTATCCGGAGGAAGGGGGGATCAATCCGCCGCCGAACTACGTCGTCAGCGCGGGGATGAAGCTCAACATCGCCGATCTGAACAAGGACGGGCGCAACGACATCGTCATCGCCGGCAAAGGCGGCCTGTACGTCTTCTACAACCAGGGCAATCCGCCGACCCCGCCGCGACTGCACAAGCTGGCGCCGGAAGAGGCGTATCCTACTTGGCGGTCTTGGCCTGAGTACCAAGTCCTGTTCAATAGCAGGGACCTCACCGGCTGGAAAGTGCCTGAAGGGGACAGCGGTCACGTGAAAGCGGTCGATGGCGTGATCGATTATGATGGCAAGTCGGAAGACAAGGGCGACATGATTCTCTGGACGGTAGAATCCTTCGAGGATTTCTGCCTGCACGTGGAGTGGCGGTCCGATCCGGACACGAGTGCGCCCGCCACGCCCAATGTGGCCAGCAGTCCGGGGCGTGAAGGAGCGGAGTCGCTCGCGTCGAGCGCATACTCTGCGGTCCTGCTGCGCGGAGTTCCTCGTGGGCCCGGCGAGCGCGGAACGCCGGCGGACCAGCAGGGAAAGGTGGGGGCCAATTTCGAACTGATGACGACCGTGCCGGTCGGGCAGTGGAATTCGTACGATTTCACGGTTGTGGGTGATCGGGCTACGATGATGATCAATGGCAAGATGACGATTGAGAGTGGCCCGATTGCCAAGCTTGCTGAGAGGGGACCCATCGGTTTGTGGTATGACTTCCCGGGTCAGCGTCGCCCGTCGGGTCCCGGGGTGCAGTTCCGCAATATCCTGATTCGCAAGCTCCCCCGCAAGGCCGGACAGGTTCGTAGTGTGTCCGTCAGGGCATCGCCGAATGTGTCGCGGGCTTCCAGCCCGCGTTCCGAAGGCGGGACGCCCTCGACACGAGAAACGCCTCACGGCGTCACTACGAACGCGGACGCGGGCGGTTTCGT
This sequence comes from Phycisphaerae bacterium, assembly GCA_026386805.1. GTDB lineage: Bacteria > Planctomycetota > Phycisphaerae > Sedimentisphaerales > Anaerobacaceae > PLanc-01. The sequence goes on from JAPLMX010000181.1 coordinate 4,953, forward strand.
GACTCTGTTCAACGGCAAGGACCTGACGGGCTGGATCACCGGCCCCGACAACTTCTGGGTGGTCCAGGACGGCGTCCTGACCGTCACCCGCCCGTCGGACGGCAAGGAACACAACTTCGACTATCTCTGGACCAAGGACACCTACGGGGACTTCGTCCTCGACCTGGAGTTCAAGGTCACGCAGGGCACCAACAGCGGCATCTTCTTCCACACCTTGGACCTGAAGGACCCGGTCTATACGGGCATCGAGGTGCAAATCTGCGATTCGGCCGGACGCAGCGGATTGAGCAAGACAGGCACCGCCGGGGCGGTCTATGACTGTCTCGCCCCGACCAAGAACGCGATCAAGCCGGCGGGCGAGTGGAACCATTGCGTTCTCACCTGCAAAGGCGGCCGCGTGGAGGTCGTCCTCAATGGCGAGAAGATCATCGACATGGACGTGGACCAGTGGGCCAAAGCCGGCGAAAACCCCGACGGCACGCCGAACAAGTTCAAACGGGCGATCAAGGACTTCGCCCGCGTTGGCTACGTCGGCTTCCAAGACCACGGCCGGCCCGTCTGGTATCGCAATATCAAGATCAAACGACTGTAATACCGTACTTCGCAAGTCTTACTGAATTTCGCATAATATAGTGACAGATTTTTCGCATAATATATTGACACCAGCGTTTCGTTCTCGTAGGCTGTCCGCATGGACAGAAAAGGACGAACACGAAGGGACTTCGACGAGTTGGAGAACCGCCGAAA
>JAPLMX010000250.1 GCA_026386805.1 Phycisphaerae bacterium
GCAATGAGCCGCACCGGAATTGGGGACGGAATCCCTCAAACTCATTCGATGATAGTCAAAGCGGCCCATCGCTATGAGGTTGTGGAGACTATGAATCGACCCAAAATCGCAGGCGCACGATATCATTTCATTGGGGCCGGCGGCGTCGGGATGAGCGGCTTGGCCCGATTCCTTCTGGAGCACAAGGCGCTCGTCAGCGGTTCCGACCAGGCGGGCGGCGCGACCACCGCGCGGTTGAACGGCCTCGGCGCCGATATTCACGTCGGTCACAGCGCTGAAAACCTCAGCCCGGGCACGGACACGGTCGTGATCTCGGCCGCGATTCGCGAGACCAACCCGGAGCTGCAACTGGCCCGCCAGCGGGGCTGTCACGTCTACAAATACGCCCAATTTCTCGGCGAGCTGATGAATTCCTTCGACGGAATCGCCATCAGCGGTACCCATGGCAAGAGCACCACCACCGGCTGGCTGGTCTGGTGCCTCAAACAGGCCGGCATCGACGTGAACTTCGTTGTTGGGGCCGACAGCCCGCAACTGGGCGGCTCCTCCGGCAGCGGCAGCAGCGAATTGTTCGTGGCCGAGGCGTGTGAATACGACCGAAGCTTTCAGAACCTCAAGCCCCGGATCGCCTGTATCCTGAACATCGAGCGGGACCACCTCGACTGCTACAAGGATGAGGATGACATCGTCGAGTCGTTCTACCAGTTCGCGCGAGGGACCAAGCCGGACGGTCTGATCGTGGCCAACGGCCAGGACTCGAACGTGGCCAAGGTTCTCCGGCGGATTTCGGATTTGGGTCGCGGTGCTAATCCGCAATCCATTGTGACTTTCGGCCTTGATTCGGGCTGCAATTTCTACGCGGCCAACATCCAGCAGGACGCCGGTTACTACGGTTTTGACATGGTTCGGGATGGAGAGAGGCTGGGCTCGACCCGGATTTCTCTGCCGGGTCTGCACAACGTCTACAACGCCACCGCCGTGGTCGCGATGGCGGTCAGTGTCGGTGTCGAGCCGCAGCGGGTGCTCGAAGTGCTCGACGGCTTCCAGGGCATGGATCGCCGTCTGATGCTCAAAGGGCAGTTCGGCGGGATTTCGGTCATCGACGACTACGCGCACCATCCCACGAAGATCAAGGCCAGTCTCCGGGCCGTCCGCGAGCGGTACCAACCCGAGCGGCTCTGGTGCGTCTTTCAGGCCCATCAGTACAGCCGGACGCAGTCGCTCTTGGACGAGTTCGCGGCGAGCTTTGCCGATGCGGACAAGGTCCTGATCCCGGAGATCTTCGCCGCGCGGGACACGGAGGCCAGCCGCAGCGCCGTCAGCGCCAAAGTCCTGGCCGAGCGGATTCGCGGGCGGGGGACCGATGCCCAGTACGTAGCCAGTCTGGGCGCGGTCTGCGATTGTTTGGAGCAGAATGTTCACGCTGGTGATGTCGTCGTCACGATGGGCGCCGGCGATGTGTGGAAGGTGGCGGATGAGTATATTCAGCGGCTTCGAAGAAATCACTGAGCGGGATCATCCGCTGGCGCCGCATACGTGGTATCGGCTGGGCGGGCCGGCGGACTATTTCATCCGGCCGAGGAACGTCAAGGACCTCAAGGAGATCGTCCGGCGGTGCAACGAAAACCACGTCCGGATGTATGTCCTGGGCTTCGGATCGAATCTGCTCGTCAGCGACGAGGGTATTCGCGGCGCGGTCATCAAGCTGCAAGGCGAGGAGTTCGGCCGGACCCAGTTCGATGGGCCCAAAGTCACCGCCTGGGCGGGGGCCGAACTCAGTAAGCTCGTGCTGGACTGCGTCGAGAAGGGACTCTCCGGGGTCGAAGGGCTGACCGGGATCCCTGGCTCCGTCGGCGGGGCCGTCCGCATGAACGCCGGCGGCAGCTTCGGCGATATCGGCTCGGCGGTCGAATCCGTGACGCTGATGGACATTCAGGGGACGGTCTTCGAGAAGAAAAAGCCCGAATTGATCTTCGATTATCGTTCCGCAAATATCCGCGCGAGGTTCATCCTCAGCGCCCAGCTCAAGCTCACGGCGACCGACCCCGAACGCATCATGCGGACGGTCAAAGAGAGCTGGATCTACAAGAAGAACAGCCAACCTCTGAACACGAGGAACTGCGGCTGCGTGTTCAAGAACCCGCCGGGAGCGGCCGCCGGGGCCTTGATCGACCGGGCGGGCCTCAAGGGCCTCCAGGTCGGCGGGGCCGCCGTCAGCGAAAAGCATGCGAATTTCATCGTCGCCAAAGACGGGTGCACGAGCCACGATGTCATGCAGCTTATCGAGGCCATCCAGCGAAAGGTCCGCGAGCAGTACGAGGTCGAGCTGGAGTTGGAGATCGAGGTTTGGCAGTAGGGCTCAAGTGTGATTTTTGATGGTTGATGGTTGATTTGAGGAGTGTGGCCGGTGAACAGCGATGAGCTGAAGGCCCGAACGAAGCAGTTTGCTTTACGCGTCATGAAGCTGGTGGGAGCACTGCCGAGGACGATGGTTGGAAGAGCGATCGGGGGCCAATTAGTTCGCAGTGGGACTTCGGTTGGGGCAAACTATCGAGCGGCTTGTCGCGCGCGGTCCAAGGCGGAATTTGCAGCCAAGCTCGGGACGGTTGCAGAAGAGGCGGACGAGACCTGCTTTTGGCTCGAACTGATCATTGAAGGGGAGCTTCTCCCGGTGAGACGGGTGGCTGTCCTTCTGGAAGAGGCCAATGCATTGACCGCCATTTTCACATCAGCAGTAAGAACCTCGAAACTCGGAAGAAATCGACGATGATGGATCAACTCTCCCAAAATCAACAATCAACAATCAAACATCACACTTCCAACAAGTCGCACGCTGAAGAACGGATGAAAGTGGCTGTGCTGCGGGGAGGGGTTGGACGCGAGCGCGAGGTGAGCTTGGAGAGCGGGCGGTGCGTCGCCGAGGCGATGCAGCGGGCTGGGCTGGATGTGGTCGTGTCGGATATCCGGCCGGACGACATGCAGGTCCTCGACCGGCGTGACATCGATGTCTTCTTCCTGGCCCTGCACGGCGAGTTCGGCGATGATGGCCAGCTTCAGCGGGTCTTCGAGGATCGCGACTTGGTCTATACGGGCAGTGGCCCTGAGGCCAGCCGGCTGGCGTTTGACAAGATGGCCAGCAAGCGACTGTTTACCGGCGCCGGTGTCGCTGTGCCGGCGGTTGTGGAGTTTACTCGCGACATGGGGTCGGCGGAGCTGGAGAAGCAGTTGAAGGGACTTGGCGAGCGCCTGGTGGTCAAACCGATCCGCCAGGGCAGCAGCGTTGGCGTACACGTGGTTGACGGCCGCATGAAGGCCATGACTGCCGCCCGGCAGGTGCTCGATGAGTTCGGCGACTGCATGGTCGAATCGTTCATCCGGGGCCGGGAGCTGACGGTTGGCATCCTCGGGCGACAGGCACTGCCCATCATCGAGATTCGCAGCAAGACCGGGTTCTACGACTACCAGGCCAAGTACGTGGACGATCGGACGGAGTACCTCTTCGACACGGTCGAGGACCGGGACCTTCAGGCCAGCGTCCAGAGGGCGGCGCTGGCCTGCTTTGATGCGCTGGGCTGCCGGGACTTCGCCCGCGTGGATTTCATCCTGAGTGGGGACGGGACGCCGTATGCGCTGGAGGTGAACACCATCCCTGGCTTCACGACCCACTCGCTGCTCCCGAAGGCCGCCGCCAAGGTCGGCCTTCCGATGAGCGATCTGTGCGTGCGCATCGTCCGCACGGCGTTGACGCAGGGAAGAAGGAAGTGAGATGTGTGATGTTTGATTTTTGATTTAGGAAGAGTTGCCTGCGAGGCCGAAATCAGAAATCACAAATCAACAATCAAAAATGATCCATTGGGTTGAGGCGGCACGTGGCGAGGAGAACACAGAAGGTCGGTTTCGTCGAGCGGATTCGTTCCTGGAAGAGTTCCCGGGCCAAGCGGTCGGGGGTTCGGGACTGGAACTGGGTGCTGATCGTGAAGGTGGCCGCCGTGATCGGTTTCCTGGCGGCTTCGGGGGCGTTCCTGCGGTACGCCGAGGCGTATGTGAAAACGATCACCCCGACCCCGGAAGGGACGCTGGTGCTCGTGAGCCCGCCTCAGTGGGCCAAGTACGATCTGAAATGCCGGGTGGCCGACGTCGCCGGCGGCCGGCGGCTTCCACTGACGGAGGAGACGGCTTCCAGCGTGGCGCGTAACCTGGCGTCCCTGGTCTGGCTCGATGACGTTGATGTTCAGGTGACTCACAATTCCGTGCGGGTCAAGGCCCGGTGGCGCAAGCCCGTCGCCCTGATCGACATCCCGGAAGACCACGAGAAGATCTACGTCGATGAGGACCTCGTCGTGCTCGACTACATGCCGATGCCGCACCTGCCGATTATCGAGATCAAGGGCGTGAGTTTGAAGAGAAGGCCCTCGCCCGGACAGATGTTCGACCAGCAGGATTTGCAGGCCGGGGTCGCGTTAGTCGCACTGCTGCATCGGATGGATGCCGAGAGGACGCCGGAGAAACCGCTGATCGAGCACATCGCCAGTATTGACGTCCGCAACTACAACGGCCGGAAGAACCCCCAAGGACCACACCTCGTGCTGCGATCCAAAGACGACACCCAGATCATCTGGGGGGCCGAACTCGGAGAGTGGACCAAGTACGGGGAGGCCAGGGACGACCAGAAACTGGCGAAGCTCTACACGTACTACCATGACTACGGCTCACTCAGCGCCGGGGCAAAGTACATCTACATCAACCTTCGCGATCCGCAGGACAGGGTGCCCAAGCCGATTGAAAAGTACCACAATTGAAGCCGGCCAGTGCCGCCGCGAGGTCCTGGTAGCGGTAGGGGACCCGGAACTCCTCGCAGAGAGCCTTGAGCCGTCGCAGGGCCTCCTCGCTCAATTCGCTCTGGAAGTCGGGATCGCCGTCACAACAAAAGATCCGGCATCCGGCAAACCGATGCTCGTGGACCGTGCAATTCATACCTTCCTGGTACGGACATCGGCCGGTAGTCATAGTCTTCAGCTCTTGCACGCCGAGCCTCGCGGCCAAGTACGCCAGCTCGGGCGGCGTGACAAAGAGCCGGTGGTCGTAGGCAGCGAAGTCGCAACAGGCGCCACACGTCTTGCACCGCCCGGCGCGGGCGGGCTCCTGCCGGCATCGCGCATCGATCCAGTCGTAGATCGCCGCTACTTCTTGGATGAGCCGGTCTCGTCCTTGGGGTTCTCCCGCCATGGTCTATTCTCTCGGATTCTCTCGATCTCCTCGCACGTATGAAGCCGGCCGCGATTGATCCCCGGGCACCGCCGGGCGGCCCGATTCCAGGCATCGGGACTCGACAAATTCTCCGCCCAGAATGGCCAAGTGCGGCACTGACCCGGCCGGACCTCGTAGACGGCGCACTGCCTCGTGCCTCCGACCGACCGCAAAAAGATGCAGTCCTTGGTGAGGCTGTGCTCGACGATCGTGGTCCGCAGTCCCACCCGCCGCAAGAATCGGCTCCGAAGCTCTTCCGGCGTCAGGCTCAGGTGCTCGGCGATCAACTCAATCTCCGGCCTGGTGACCCAGATATACCCCTCCCCCGGCCCCGCGCAGCACCCCCCGCACACCATGCACTCAAAGTGCAACCCCGCCGCATACCATTTTGTCGAGGCAATCTCGTTAGTCATGATGGTCGATGACACCACGCTTGAGGGTACGCACTTCCCGCATCGATTCACTCCTGCCACCGGTGTTCTCTGGCTATCTCTACCACCCGTTCCTCCAATGATGAGCAGGCTGGCAGACACCTAAGCGCGGAAAGATCTCCAATGTGTTTGGGAATCTGCCGTACCGCCCAATTCACGTCGAAGCATTCCTTGCGGCGCGTTGGTAGTTCCCTGGCATCGAGTATCAAGCGGTGTAATACGGTCTTGGGGTCCGGAATGTTCTCGAGATCCTGTCGTCTGGGGAGCTTCAACACCACGGCCCCATTTGGATTGCCGGCAGCCTGCCTTATCGCCTCCTCATCGAGAAGCAGCCAGGTCTCCATCATTCGCACTGGCACGACAGCAACCGCAGGCGGGATGACTGCGGTGCCACAGGCAAGATTGACAGCATTGGTGATTTCGGTTTGTCTATCCTCCAGAGACGCGGTCTCCGCGTCTCTGTGTACGAAGACTATGTCACACGAGTACAGGGCCACAGCAGCCTGAATCCTCTCATGCAACCTTCTTGGTGGCTTCCGAAGGTGTCTAAGGTCCGCCCAATTCGCTTGTACCGCACGATGAGGGACGTGCTCTCGCAACAGCCACCTGATTATCGGCATTAAAGCTTCGTCGGAGGCCCCATCGGTGAGAAGAGTGCACTGGAGTTCGTTGACCGCCATTCAACAGACTGGCTCCAAGCCTGGCAGATAAGGGGCAACATCTGGACGATCAACGACACGCCTTGTCTGTCTGACCTTTCCGCGTAGTGACCGGGTTTGGGCCTGTGCGTCATCCGCATCGATCTCCTGTCGCACAACCGGATTGAGATAGGCCAGGAGATCGCCCATTTTGCATACGTGTGACTCTGGCGCCTTCGCCCTCCAGGTATCGGGAAGGCAACTGAAGCGGACACCCGAAAGCCTCATATCGGAGTGGATCGTTTCCGCCGGTTCAGCTATCAGGAGTGAGTCTTCAGGGACTTGCTGAACCACGGCGGGCGAATGCGTGTTCACAATCACTTGACGCGACGGATTGTCTGGGCCTACAGGTTCATTCAGGTCCGTGGTAATATCTCGCAGCAGTCTAATCATTGCCGGAATTCTCGCCGCATGAATACCGTTCTCTGGCTCCTCAAGGCAAAGAACGCCGTGAAATTCGGGGTCTTGTTCCAGGACCGCGAGGGCAAGGAAACGCAATGTTCCGTCAGAGAGCGAACGAGCCGCATGAGGGGTCTCGTCCGCACCCATTACGCTCAGCGTGAGCAGGTCGCGTTTTTCGTCACGATCGATGGAGACTCTGCGGACATCGTCAATTAACTGGGCCAGACGATTCGCAACTCTGGCGCACACATTCGGATTGTCGATTTCCTTCGGGATGTGCCCGTTCTGGTAGGCTAACCTATACAGAGTCGCTGCGAGATTGGAGCCATTCGACCCCAATACCGTTGGTGCCGAAAACTCATCGGGTTTCCGCATCGCGGATGGTTCCAGTTGCAGAAGCCGCCAAGAGCGCATTTCTCGCCGCGCGAGCAACGCAGTAGAGCTCTCTGCTGTGTTCGCAGCACAAAGCACAGTCCTCGGTAGATTCCTAGCTTGCCTTGTAGAGAGCGGCTTGCCCCGGCTACCCCCATCTTGGTGGAGCTTGATCATGGTCCTTTCGCCTGTGCCTTCGGTGGATATGAATTGCTTTCCAGCTCGCCTACCGTGGACTGCTGATTTGCGCCACCTCGGCGTGTTTCGGAACAACAGGTGTCGCGCCGCATCCCCGAGTTTTATGTAGTCAAGGTCCTCGTGGAGCACCTCAAGCGAACCAAGTGATCCGGAGTTTTCGTCTCTCCTGTAGCCGAGACGCAGAAAGTAGCGCAGGAAGGTGATTGTCGCCCTAGTGCTCCATTACTCTTCAGTTGATGGATAGAGCCGTTTCAGCTTTATTCTGGCATCGGCCGTCGTGAATTGCCAGTTGACTTTGACCTCGGCTTTGTCACGACTTTTTTCCCAAGCGTGCGTCTGCCGCCGCAGGTCC
>JAPLMX010000262.1 GCA_026386805.1 Phycisphaerae bacterium
GCTTTCGGCGGTTCTCCAACTCGTCGAAGTCCCTTCGTGTTCGTCCTTTTCTGTCCATGCGGACAGCCTACGAGAACGAAACGCTGGTGTCAATATATTATGCGAAAAATCTGTCACTATATTATGCGAAATTCAGTAGGACGGTCTCGTACCGCTGCGTGTCGCGTGCATTGGGGTCTTCGGCGCCGACACCGGCAAAGCCGCCCAGGATCGCCACGCCGTTCTTCAGTTGAAAAATCGCCACGGCCGGCGTACTGCCGGACCGACCGCGCGTCGCCATCGCCGGCAAACCCTGGTCGGGCCGGTAGAGTCCTTGAGCCACGCGGACTTCGTCCCCCGCGTTGGCACCGGTCAACGCCGTCTGTAGATAGTTGAAGGCGTTCGCCCAGGACGAGCCGCTGCCGCCCTGCTTCGCGTCATCATCAACATAGACGATCTTCGCCGCTGCGGTGACAGACAGGCCCGCGATGAGGGCACAGATGGCCGCCCCCATTGTGAACTTCCCGCTCGTTCCCATGTTCTGCCCCTTTCAATATATATGATGGATATGAATGCGATGCCGGCGAGGGCACACCCCTTCGGCCGGACTGTGCGCATAGCGTGCGCTGGCGGCACCGTCAGGCGGCAACGGCGACACTGAGGACGGATCATCCGCGCGGGACGTACCTTCCCCGGTCGCTACGCCACAAGCGCAGCACGATCAGAACGTATAGAGCGTTTCCGCGATCGAAGGGGGGCGGGTATGAAGTGATACGAATGATGAAAGATGATAGCGAATCAAATTATAATAGAGTTACTTGCCCGCCTTCATATCTCATTTTCTTGAGCCTACCAATTGGACTATCGTCGTGTCAAGAAGAATCTATGGCGGAGAAGAGTTTTTTTGCGACCGTCCGGCCTGCTCGTCACGACTTCGCGAACCCCACGTTCCGGGCGGCCGGCCCAGGCCCAGCCCTGCTGGTCCGGGGCCGCGCGCCGATATGGATCGCCATCTGGACCACCGTCCCCAGCCCTACCAGCCCCAGGGCGAACCAGTACGGAGTATAGAGGCCGACGTGCTCCGCGAGATAGCCGCCGGCCAAGGAGCCGATGGTCAAACCCAGAGAGATCACGATCTCGTGAATAGCCATGCGGGTGGACCGTTTCCGGCTCGCCGAAGCGCCGTAGTAGAGATGAGAACAATAGGCAAACCCGTAGGCGATGCCGAGCATCACCGAGGCGGTGAAGAAGAGGCTCAAGGCCTTGCCATAGATGGTCAGCAGCAGCATCACCAGCAACATGGCCTGCCCCACAAACAGCAGAGACGGCCTGAAGTGCCACAGCGCCCATCGGCCGGCCGCCACGAGGGCGGCGAAGTTGCAGAGGGCGTAGACCGTCAGGTACAGGCCGAACTGGGATTCCGTATATCCGAGGCCCGTAAAGACCAGGGCAAACTGCGAACGAAGGACGGCATAGCACGCGCACGCGCTGAACAAGGCCACGCGCGACATCCAACGGCAATCAGCCAGCAAACGCAGGTCGCAAGTGGCCTCCTGGAGGCCGCCGGCCGACGACGCGCCGGTCTTCCGTGCCGATCCGTCTCGACCGAAGCTCAGCAATAGCAGGGACAACAGCACGAACGCCACGGCGACAGAGAGCGGCAATACCGCGTTGACCTCGAACAGCCAGCCTCCCAGCAACGGGCCGATCGTCGCCCCGCCGGACCACGCGCCGTTGTACCGCCCGAAGCGCCGATTCAAGGGGACGCCTTCATAGTCGGCGGAAACCCAGGTCATCAGGAACGGCCAATAGAGAGCCATCGCGGCCCCACCGATGCCTCCGGCCACGATCAGCGTCCAGATCCAGATGAGACCGTCGGCGTGGGGATGCGAGCGGGCCCACAGAACCGTGAAACTCATCGCTGCCGTGGCCAGCAGGGCCACCGTCGCGGCCCCCAGGGTCGTCCGCCGGACACGCAGATGGCCGCACCGAGAGCCGGTGACCAGCAGAGCCATCATGTAGGCAAACGTGTTGACCGCCGGAGCGTAACCGACGTGGGCATTCGTGCCCCCCATCGTGCTGAGCACAAAGGGCATGGCGGTCCAGGCCATGCTCAGGCTGGTGGCCATCATGAACGCCGCCCCATACTGGGGCCATGCTCTATTCAATGAACTGGCGGGCAGTTCCTTGCGGTCTTCAGACATCCTGCTGGTGCTCCAAAGGCACTGATTGTAGCGTTCGCGTCGCGGCGTGCCAGGGGTCAGTGCGAGATTCAGGGGGACGCCGTGTGTAGGATGGGCTTTAGCCCATGCGGATGACGTGGGCAAGGCCGGACAGGAGCAGCATGGGCCCAAGCCCATCCTACCTGTCCGGAGGTTTGGCCTGCTGGCAGGATCGGATCTGCTTCGTGATGCGCTCGACAAGCCCGTTATCACCCGCCGCCTGGGCGATTTTGAGCGCTTCCTCCAGGGAATTGAGGGCTTTGTCGGTCTGACCCGTTTCGACGTAACACATGGCCAGGCACAAAAGCGCGTCCGTATTGCGAGGTTCGAGCTGCACGATCCGCAGCAGATGGGTTATGGCCTGGTCGTGCTGCTTGAGCCGAGCGAGCGTGATCGCCAGGTTGTAGCGTATCGTCGTATTGCCCGGCTCAAGATCCACCGCCTGGGACAAGTGCAACACGCCTTCCTGGAATGCCCTCTTGGTACACAGTGCGATCCCCAAGCCGGCATGTGCCAGGCCATGGTCCGGCTTGAGCTCCACGGTTCTGCGATAGTGTTGGATGGCCCCGTCGATGTCATTCTGCTCGTCCAGCACCAAGGCGAGGTTATAGTGGGCCTCCTGATCGTCTGGCTTCAGCTCCAAAGCCCGCGACCAGCACTTCACGGCCTCCGGCTTATTCCCCTGGCGGTACATCACCACCCCGAGGTTGAAGTACGCCTCGGCGTTCTCCGGGGCGATTTCCAGCGCTCGGTGCAGATAACGGACCGCCTCATCCAAGTTGTTCTTGGCGATGAAAACCACGCCGAGCTCGGCCTGTATCTCGCCGGCATCCGGCTTCAGCTTCGCCGCCTCCGACAAGTACCGGATCGCCTCATCATGTTGCCCGCGTCCGAAGAGGGCCAACCCGAGGTAATACAGCGCGTCGCCATTCTTTGGATTCAGCTCCAATGCCTTCCGGGCCTGGCGCTGGGCGCCTTCATAATCGTTCGACTTCAAGTACTCCCATGCGGCCCGGGCATAGGAGATGTCATCGACAAACCGCTCCCGTATATGCCGGATCGCGGAAGGACCGGCATTGACGAATTCCGGTATGTTCGCGGCGCGGTCCGGGGCCGTCAGGCGGTCCAGGACCACCGGCGGAGTGCTCTGGCCCTGCTCGTCAATATGGGTCAGGTAAAGCCGGGTGTAGGGAGAGTCGGGCTTGCCCGAGAAGACGAGCCATTTGCCATTGGCGGAGAAGCTGTGCCAGGAGTTCATTCGCGTGGTATTGGCACGCAGTCTTCTGGCCTCACCTCCTGCGGCGGGAATGACGTACAGCTCGCTGTCCGGCTGAAGGAGCATGTAATTCTCCGCTTTGCAGAAGACGATCCATTTGCCGTCCGGCGCGTACTTCGGGAAGAAGTTGCTCTTGCCGTTGAACGAGGCCCCCGCCAGCGGCTCGGCCTTACCCCCTGCGCCGCCGTTGAAGGGGATTCGGTAGAGGTTGAACTTGAACGGTTTTCCCTCGACCAGGAATTCCCGGCAGTCCTCGGGACTCAGGAGCACTTTGCGCGGCCCGCTGCCGCGTTTGAGGCTGTACGCTTCCGTCGCAGCAAAGACGATGTACTTGCCGTCCGGACTCCAGGTGGGGTTGCTCTGGACCAAGCCCGGAGTATCGGCCCCCGGCAGCGACTGGAACGTGCCCGTCTGGCGGTCATAGACGCATAGAATCCCCTTGATCGGAAAGAACAACTGTGAGAAGTCCAGATTGGGCTTGGGGACAAAGACCGACTCGTCCTTGACGGTGCTCACTACGAACCGGCCGTCGGGCGAGACCTGGGACAGAAGTCCAAAGGTTGCCTCCCCTTCGCCCCGCTGGTAGTCGCTCCAAGAGATGATCGCGCTCCTATCGAGCGTCATGGACTCGTGGACCGCCGCGATGGCATAGGAGCCTTTGTCGTTGGCGTAATCGATATCCATTCCCAGAACCGCGCCATCGGCGGAGAAGGAGTGGCAATTCCCGCACACGGGCAGATTCTCCAACACGACCGGCGGCGGCTCCACAGACGAAATCGCTCCGAACCGCCACCGAAGGGTGGAGGGGTCCTTCACGGCATCCGCAAAGGGGAGGTTCACTTCCCGGTAGAACAGCGGCGAGCCCACCGCATCCGACGAGGTTTCAATGGTGACTCGCCCCGCCGACAGGACCTTTGCCCGCGACTTTCGGTTGATTCCGGCAACGGTCACAACCGCCGGCTTGGCCACAGACCGGCTCTTGATCTCCTCCCAAACGGACGCCTCCGGCCTCCATTGCGGCTGCTCGACCAAGCAATTGACGCGTTCCCGGCCGTCGGCAAATTCGATCGTGACCAACCACGTGTCGGAGTGAGGATCCTCGTCCTGCCAACGAAAGCAGGGAGAACTGATGTCGGGAGGAAACAGGGTCTCATCGAGCGGGTACTGAATCGCCAGCCCCCCCGGCAGTCTCGCCTCAGCCAGGGCCTTGAGCACATCCTGCGGATCAGTCCCACGACCGGATAGAACCGCCAGGCACGCAACAACGATGGCCGCCACGGCCCCCATTCCTATCAGGAGATTTCGAACGGATTTTCGCACAGCTTCTTGATCCCTTGCCGATGGCCGCCACACGTGACCCGTCGCGTGCGCGTCCCAGTCGGACGCAACCGTGTTGCCTCAAACCACTTGTACCCGATTGTACCGGTTGCTTTACCGTGAATCAAGTCCGTCACCCGGGACGCGTGCATGACAAGAGCGTGGTGAGGCGGGTGCCAAGTGGCCGGGATCAATCACCGCGGCCGGGAGAGCCACCGATAGAACTGCTGGGGCACCAGGTGTTCTTGTCGCTCAGGCTGCTCGCGTCGGAGGTCTTGGGGTCTTTGACCGTCAGGGAAAAGCCCTGGCCGTCGGTGGTCTTGAACCAGTTGTCCTCGTACGTGAAACTCTGGATGACTTGCCCCACCGCGTCCACCAGCTCGAGACGCTCACCGCCGTTGTCCAGACTGCCCACGTATTGCCCGACCACCGGCAGTTTCGAGCCGTACTTGGCTTGGAAGGCGGCGAGATCCTTGACGACCAGACAGTAGCCGCCGGCCGGAAGATCAAAGCTGGGACAGGCGTAGTCGATCCCATCGGTGAACCGGACCAGGTTCAGGTTGATGCTCTGACTGGCGGTATTGGTCAGCTCGATGAACTCGGTGTTCGGGTCGTTGGGATTGCCGGTGTCGAGCGGGTGGTACATCAGCTCGCTCACCCGCAGGCTCTGGGCCACCGGCCCGACCGCGAAGACCGCTTCGTTCAGGGCGCTCCACTTGCCGTTGAACGCCCGGGCCCGGATCTGCTTGCTTTGCTTCAATGAGAGCGGGCCGGTATACGGGATGGCCGCCGGCGCGACGGTTCCCTGGCTCAGCTCGCCCCCTGCCAGCTCGACCGAGATCAAGAAATCGGAGCTGTCGATGGTCCCGTTCAATCCGTGGATAGCCAGCAGATTCGCGCCCGGTCCCAGCAGGCCGGCATAATCCGAGATGTCGATGATCGTGGGGGTGACGGCCATCGTGTCCGGGTTGTCCGCGCTGCCCACGGAATTCCACTGGGGATTGCCCGTGAAGTTGCGCCGGGCGACCTCGGCGCCGTTGAGGTAGGCGATGAAGCCGTCATCGTACCGCACTTTGAGCAGCAGATTCGAGAAGCTGGCGTTGGCCAAGGTAAACGGAATGCGGAGGTAGCAGCTCCCATTGATCTGGTACATCTCCGCGCCGACATCGATCTTGAGCAGCGCCTCATAACCGCTGCTGCGCTCGTAGCCGACGCCGCCGGTTCCGAGCCGCCAGGACGAATCGTTGAAGGAGTTCGTAAACCAGATATTGTCCTCTCCCACCTGCAACCCGCCCCGGGCGACATCGCCCACGAGCCGGAAGCTCGCGGCCGAGAAGGTGGTGAAGCTGCCCCGAGCCGCAAACAGTTCCAGCTCCGAGCCGCCGCCCTGCTCGTAGAAGACCAACCGCAGGTCGTGTACGCCCGGCTCGGCGATGTTGAAGACGGTCAGCGTGTCGCCCGGCGACCGCGGGTCGGGATAAGACATTGCGTAGGTCTTGGCCCCCTTCGACAGGGTCATACCGAATCCATCGTCGCTGCTGACGCCAAACGTCCAGTTGCCCGCTTGGGGAATCATGACCTTGCCGGTGACCAGGACCACATAATTTTCCACGTCCGCGTTGGTCGTGGTGCCGGGAAACGGGCGGTCGGAATCGAAATTGCCGGGGCTGCCGGTATTGAAGTAGTTGATGACGCGCGCCTGCTCCTGGGCCGTGCCGGCCTGCTGGCTCCCATCGGCGATGACCGCCTCCGCCAGCGTGAGGCTGGAAACGGTCCCTTTCGCCTTGTAGAAGGTGACCGCGAAACCAGGCGAGAGGTTGGCCAGCCGATCCCCGCCGTTGGCGACGCTCGGAACCAGGACGCGCTTCGGCGCATTTTCCGGCACGAGCGTGATGATCTTGTTGTCCGCCGCGAGGTATCCGGGCTGTCTCGGGTCGCTGCCGTCGGTCGTGTAGTAGACCGCCGCCCCCGGAGGCGCCATCAGCGTCAGGGGGCTGTTGGACGGGACTGCACCCCCCTGTTGCGCCAGGCCGTTGACCACGAAAACCGGCGCATCCACGGCCGGGTAAAGACCGGCATTCTTCAACTGGCTCAGCACGATGGCCGAGCGCTGCGGCATATACGTATTGAGAATGTAGTCCCTCTCCTTGCGCCAGTCCGTCACCGTGTACGGCGTCGCACTGGATTGGTCGCCCCAGCGCGCCGATTCCGCGATGATCGCCAGCTCCACCTGGTCGGCCAGCTTCTTATAGCGGTCGTAGGAGGGTCCCGGGGTCGCCGGTCCCTCGTGGAACAGGTGCTTCTGTACGTGATCGGCAAAGAGCAGGCAGAAGTCGGGGTTCTGACGCAGGGCCGCGTAGGGCTGCGCGGCGCCCTCGCCCACGTTGGTGACGTTGGCGTTGAGGCTGGACCAAATGACCAGCGCCCCTTCCGAGTCCCAGTTGAAGAACTTGAAGCCAGTGGCATTCGGAGGCCGGCGGCAGGCCGCGTAGTAGTTGTGCCCCGGCCAGTCGCCCGTGCCGCCCCAGAAGTTGGAGAACATGTAGTCAATGTAATTGTCCACGTCGAGCAGATCGTTGTAGGCGGGATTGGGGGTCCCGTCCGGGTTATTGCCCTGGAGCCGCTGGTAGTTGGCGTTGGTCTCCATGCCCTGCCGGGCCAGATTGAGCATGGCGTTCCAGGTCGTCAGGTTGCTATCGCCTCTGGCTTCGCCGCGATTGACGGCGTCCCACTCCGTTTCCTCCCCCCCGAAATAGGTGGCGCAGAAGGATTCGACCGGCCGCTCCGTCAGATTGTACAGGCCCCAGTAGAGTCCGTTGAGGTACAGGTGCACGAAGGTGCCGTGGACCGCCGGCTGGCCCAGCGCCAACTGCGTGCGGCGCAGGAACTCATCGACGATATACTGCGTGCTGGCCCGGCCCCAGTCGTTCCAGGCGTCATTGGCGCCGGCGCGCAGAATGATCTGGTCGAAGCTGGTGGCGGCGTCCTCTTCCTCGAACAGCGGGAACTTCAGTTCCGTCGGGCCGTAGTCGCTCTTGAAGAGCAGGCGGAAGGACTTTTTGCGGCTCAGATTGAACCCGCGAAAGGCGCCGCCGTAGACGCGCAGACCGGCATCGACGTGAAAGCCCTGCGTCCTATTCGGATCGATCCATTCGACCGACGCCGGGCGTTCCCATTGAACGCCCTGGCCCCAGGGATTCGGGTAGATTCCCTGGGCTCCGAATAGGTCGTCCACGTTCATCACGATCGACATCGTAGGCAGGGACTTGAGGACCTGCGTCATTTGCACCCGGGCGCCGCCGTTGACAATCTCGGGGTCCATCTCGTAGTCGGCGGGAGTCGAGCCCCACGTGGCGGGAAAGCCGGGCGGACTGCTCGGCTGTTGCTGGATGTAGCCGGCAAAAATGAAGGTACGCGTGTCCACCTTGCGCGACCTGGCGCCGGGTTTGAAGGCCATCGCCCGGACGCACGTGGTCGTCCGGATCGTAAGGGACCCGCCGTACACAAGTCCGTTGGTTTCACTGGGCGGCTTGCCGTCCGTCGTGTAGCGAATCAACGCCCCGGGCGTGTCACAGGACAGTGTCAACGTGAACGGCGTATCGTAAAACCCGTGCTCGTGGCTGAACCGCGGGCCGGCGACGACCTCCAGAGGCCCCGACGTGTTCGGACGGCCCGGTGTGGGCATCGCGAGATACTGCGGCACCTGCGCCGCACCGGAGGCAACCAGCGCCGATGCGATCAGAAACACCGAGTTTGCCCGGTTGTCGTTGAGTCCCTGAATCGCCAGAACGTTGTGGCCCGGCCGCAGAAGGCCCTTATGCGCGGAGATGTCGAAGGCAACGGGCTGGCTCATCCGTCCATCAGGACGGTCGCTGCCGGCCGCCGAGTCCCATCGGGGCGTACCCGGGAAGTTGTCCCGCGCCACCTCCACCCCGTTGAGGTAGGCGACGAAGCCGTCTTCGTACTGCATGGACAACAGCAGAGAATCGAAAGACTCGATCTGGCTCGCTTCGAACCCAATTCGTATCCAGACCGAAGTGTTCTTGCCGAGCATCTGGTCCCGCAGATTGCCCTTCGTCCGAACGGTCGGATCGGCCCCGACCGACGAGAGGCTCAGACTCGCGGGGGCCGTGCGCCAACTGCCGTCGTCGAAGGCCGCGACCGTCCAATCCAGGCCCTCGTCCTCAATGCTCGGGACACGGTAGGAGGCCGTGGATTGTGACGTCACGAATTGGACGCGAGATTGAGTGAGCCCGTAGGAGACATCGGTCAACTGCGGCGGATAGCTCGGGCCAAAATCGTAAGCCACGGTCCGATCGTCGGACAACACCAGGGCCAGGTACCCGCCGTCGGCGGCAAGCTTGAAATTCGTGTGCAGTTCGCCCGTCGTGCGGTCCTTGCCGGAGGCGAAAACGAGCAAGTACCCGTCGGGAGCAAGGATCGTCGGACTGGGAAACCGCCATTTGGCCAGCTTGTTGGGGTCATCCGTCAAATACCAACCGCCCAGGTCGAAGGTCCCTGCGGTCGGATTGTACAGCTCGATCCAGTCCGAGGAATCGCCGTTGGCGTCCAGGAGGTCTCCTTCCCCGAGCGGCTTCTGGCTGCCGTTGCCGGCCATGAACTCACTGATCACCGGCGTCGCCAGATCGCCCGCAGCAGCCCCGACGGCACCAGGGCCCATTCCCCAAACCAGAGGCAACAGAATACCAAGCAGGATCGACAATCGTTTCATTGCGTGTGCCATACCTTCTATATCGGTTCAACGACAGAATGACTCCCCGAATCTTACTTCTGTCATTATACCCTCCTGTGACACCAGATTAAAGCGTTATCGGACCGGCAGGGGGCGCTCGCATCTTCTTGACGAGGCGAGGATATGGCTGTACAATAGATGTTTCGCATAAGTGACAGAACATGCAGGAGCACGGCATGCAGGCAAGACTGCGATTCCTGGGGGCCGCTCGCAACGTGACTGGCTCCCGGCATCTGTTAGAGGTGGATGGCACACGGATTCTGGTTGATTGTGGTCTGTACCAGGAGCGTCAATTCGCGCGACGCAACTGGGATCCGTTCGACGTGCCGCCGGCGAGTATCCATGCGGTGCTGCTGACCCATGCTCACCTGGACCATTGCGGCCTCCTGCCCAAGCTCGTCAAGGAGGGCTTCCAAGGCCGGATCTACTGCACGGCGGCGACCGCCGAGATCGCCCGGATCATCCTGCTCGACGCCGCCAAGATCCAGGAAGAAGACGCGGCCTACAAACGCAAACGACACAAGAAGGAGGGCCGCCAGGGTCCGCACGGCGATGTGCCGCTTTACACGGTCGCGGATGCCGAGGCATGTTTGCCGTTTTTTGCGCCGGTCGCTTACGGGCAGGAAATTGCGGTTGCGCCGGCGGTCCGCGCCACCTTTCACGAGGCGGGCCACGTCCTCGGCTCCTCGTTCATCAACGTGAGCGTGTCGCAGAACGGCCAAACGCGGAACGTGCTGTTCTCGGGCGACGTCGGCCGGAGGAATCGGCCCATCATCCGCGACCCCGACACGGTGAGGGGCGGGGACTATATCCTCGTCGAGTCCACCTACGGGGATCGTCTGCACGACGACCGGACCGACATCAAGACCGCCATCGCCGAGGTCATCAACGCCACGAAAGCCGCCGGCGGCAGTCTCATCGTGCCCAGCTTCGCCTTGGAGCGATCTCAGGAGCTTCTCTACTTCATCAGCGAACTGGTGCGGGAAGGCACCGTCCCGCACCTCACGGTCTTCCTCGACAGTCCCATGGCCAGTGCGATCACGAAGGTCTTCCGCCGGCATGCGGAGCTGTTCGACACCGAGATGCGCCGGCACCTGCAGATCAAGGAATCCCCGTTCGACTTTCCCGGCCTTAAGTTTACGGAAACGACGCAGGAATCCAAGGAGATCAACACCGTCAAGGGCACGGCCGTCATCATCGCCGGCTCGGGGATGTGCACCGCCGGCCGGATCAAGCACCATCTGGTCAACCACATCGCCCGGCCCCAGAGCACGATCATGTTCGTCGGCTATCAGGCGGTCGGCACCCTCGGCCGGCGGATCGTCGATGGCGACCCCGAGGTCCGAATCCTCGGCGCCAACTACTCGGTCAAGGCCCGCGTCGTCCAGATTCCGGGCTTTTCCGCCCACGCGGATCGGGACGAGCTGCTGCGCTGGCTCAGCTCGCTCCCGAAGCCGCCGCGAAGACTCTTCGTTGTCCATGGCGAGGCCGAAAGTGCCCAGCGGTTCGGCCAATACATCCGCGAGAAGACCGGCTGGGAGGTCGTCGTGCCGGACTACCGGGAAGAAGTGATTCTGAGTTGACGCAGGACTCTCGAACGCACGGTACAAGCCGGGTGGCGTCGTCAAGGGCGTAGCCCTGTACATGTTTGTTGGTCTTCAGGCATTCAGAGTACGTGCCGGGTGGCATCGCCAAAGCCTTTGGCTTTGACGATGGTTGTGTCGCGGCCATCTTGGCCGCGCCGTGTCGAGGGCGTCCCACCCTCGAATCGCGGGCAGGATGCCCGCGACACCAAAGCCGCCCTCGTCAAGGGCAAACCCTTGGCGATGCCACCCAGTACAGGAGCTTCTACTGAATTTCGCATAATACAGTGACAAGTCACTCAAAAAAAAAGACCGGGGTGCTCCAAGAACCCGAACAGGAGTTGTCCGTTCTGTTGCACACGCTCCATGCCATCCTCCACCGCTTGCCCCACCTCCCCGAGGTTGT
>JAPLMX010000227.1 GCA_026386805.1 Phycisphaerae bacterium
TCCAAACCGTCCGACGGTCTTGTCCCTGGAACTTCGTCGTTTCGGCGTCGGCCC
This sequence comes from Phycisphaerae bacterium, assembly GCA_026386805.1. Classification (GTDB taxonomy): domain Bacteria; phylum Planctomycetota; class Phycisphaerae; order Sedimentisphaerales; family Anaerobacaceae; genus PLanc-01. Next base: position 55 of record JAPLMX010000227.1, read on the forward strand.
TCACCCAAAACGGGACGGCGACGAAGCGGCGAAAGGGACTACCCTGGACCTTCAGAGTTAGGCCGAGGCCCTTATCCCCTCAAACCCCCCCACTAATCAGTCAAGAGAACCAGGAAAAGTAGAGAAGTACCAAGTGGGAAGTGCGAAGTCGGAAGTGGGAAGCGGAATGTCAGAGACAAGAAGTCGCGAGTGCGGTCGTCACTTCAAACTTGACACTTCCACCTTCTCACTTCTGCTATACTTGCAGCGTGGGCTTTTGCTGGCCTGGATAGGCTTCCAGGAGAGGGCTGGCCTGCGTGTCGTCGCCGTGGGACCTCCAGACGCCAATGAAGTAGAAACACAGGCCCGCGAAGATGACCCCCGGTACGCAGAGTGCCGCGACGGTGCCGGCGAAGGGGTAGTCCTTCTGCAGGGAGAAATAGACGACCATGGAAAAGATCCACGACAGCATCAGGGTGGGCAGCATAACGGTCCGGAAGCTCAGCCGGCCCGCTCTCAGGACGAGCAGGACGTAGGGGAGGCCGAAGCAGAGGACGCACAGGTATACCATGCCCACGCCGACGGTCAGCACGAACATGCGGAGGGCCTCCTCATGGATGCCGCTGAGGCTCGGGTGGAAGTACGCGGTGACGAGGTGCAGGGAGCCGTACAAAGTCAGCGGCACGAGCACCGGGGTCAGAAGAAACCCCCAGAACAGGCGGATGCCTCGGTCCATCGTCGAAAACTCATCTTCTCCTCACCAACTCACGCGCGTCATCGCAACCGGGTCCCCCGGCCCAACGGCGGCTTTCCGCCCGGCGATTGTTTACCGGCACTCTCGCTGAATCGATGAGATCCAGCCACATTCCCTTCTTCATCATTATGGCGGAAGGGACCGGAAGAAGCAAGCAAAAAGCAAAAGACGGCAGGAAGTGTGTGACCACCTGGCGCAAAAGACAAGGACAGCGCCGCGTGCACTGTCCTTTGAATCCAGCACTTCTATCTTCCGCCACGCCCATAGCGTTCACGGTGTTGCCTGGCACCCGAGGCATGCCGCTTCGTTTCTCTCTTGCACCGGCATGATTTCCGCGGCATTTCTGTTGAAAAGCTGCTGCCGCTCTGGTACAAGTTCTCGGACGTTCTGGCTGGAGGCACGGGGTCCCCACGGAAGGCTATCATGGCGGTTCAGTTTGTTCTTGGACGGAGCGGGACGGGCAAGACGAGCTATTGTGTTCGGGCGATTGCCGATGCGCTGCTGGAGCCGTCCGAGCAGCCGCTGTTGTTCCTTGTGCCGGAGCAGGCCACCTACGAGGCGGAACGGGCGATTCTTTCCGATCAACGCATCCCGGGCTATCACCGGCTGCGCATCCTTTCTTTCGATCGGCTGCAGTTTCTTCTCTTGGGCAAGAATACCGCCCGGCCCGCTATTTCGCGGATTGGCCGGCAGATGGTCATCCACAAGATCCTCCGTGATAATCTGGGTACGCTGCAAATCTTCGGCTCCTCGGCCCTGCTGCCCGGCTTCGCCCGCGAGATGGCCTCCACGATCACGGAACTGCACCAGTATGCGAAGAACGCGGACGACATCGAAGGATTGCTGAAGCAGCTCAATTTCGGATTTCGGATTGCGGATTGCGGATTAGAAGGCGGCGGCGATTTCAATCCGCAATCCGCAATCCGAAATCCGCAATCGTCCGTTCCTAACCGCCTGTCGGCTCTGAAATTCGCCGACGTGGCTTTGGTTTTCCGCAAGTACAGCGAGGCGATTGAGGACAAGTTCATCGATCCGGATGCCCAGATCACCAGTGCGTGCAAGGCCGTGGCCAAGGCTGATTTCATCAAAGGTGCCCGGCTGTGGGTGGATGGCTTCGCCTCCTTCACCGGCGGCGAGATGGCCCTATTGATGGAAGTTCTCAAGGCGGTTGACCAGGCCCACATGGCCCTGTGCCTCGATCCGGCTGATATCGAATTGGGGATCAGCATCGCACCTCAAATCCGCAATCCGCAATCTGCAATCCGCAATTCTTCCGAGGGGGCCGGTCTCTTCGAGCCGACGGCACGCACGTACCGCGAGATGCTCGAACGGCTTGACGAGGCCAAGGTCAAGGTGCTCAAGCCGATGACTCTCCATCAGACGCCACGTTTTCGCGATTGCCCCGCCTTGGCCCACCTGGAGCAGAACCTCTTTCGCCTGGGGGCGAGCAAGTCGAAAGCGGGGGGCAGCGTTCGTCTTCTGGCCGCACCGAGTGTGCGGCTGGAGATTCAGTCCGTGGCACGGCAAATTCTTGGCTTGGTCAAGGAGAAGGGCTACCGCTACCGCGACATCGCCGTCGTTGCCTCCGACCTGAGCCGTTACGAGCAGTATGTTCGTGCGTATTTCGAGGACTACGGGATTCCGTTCTTCATCGACAAGCGCAAGCCGCTCAACCAGCATCCGGTGGTGGAGTTGATCTGTGCGGCCCTTCAGGCGGTGACGAATGGGCTGGCTTATGCCGATGTCTTTGCTTATCTCAAGACCGACCTGGTCACGATGGCCAGATCGGACGTCGATCTGCTGGAGAACTACTGCTTGGCCTTCGGCGTGGACGGGCGGGACTGGGCCGATCCCGAGCCGTGGCGATTCCAGGATAAGGACGACGAGGGGTTTGGTGAGGACCAGATCGACCGGATTCGCGGCGAGGCTATCGGGCCGCTGCTGGAACTGAGGCAGGCGTTGTGTCCCGACGGCGACCTCCAGACGCGGCTGACGTCCGGCGAGTTTGCCCGTGTCATCTTCGTACTCCTGGATCGGCTGCACGTTCGAAAGACCGTCAGTCAATGGATCGAAGAGGCGCACGAAGGCGGCGACCCAACCACGGCCGACGAGCATCGGCAGTTCTTCGATGCGTTCGTGGACATCTTCGACGCGTTGGTCGAGATCTTCGAACGCCAGGAGATGACGGCCCAAGATTACTTCGGCTTGCTGGCTTCCGCGTTCTCGCAGATGACACTGGCGTTCATCCCGCCGAAGCTGGACCAGGTGCTCGTCGGCTCGATTGAGCGAAGCCGTCATCCGAACCTCAAGGCGATCTTCCTGCTCGGGGCCACGCAAAAGCAATTTCCGATCCCATTGGCCAGCTCCGGCGTCCTGACCGACGAGGACCGCGAGGCGGCCGAGGCTGCCGAGTTCTGCATCGCCCCCTCCTCCACGCAGTCGCTGGCCGACCGCCAATACCTGGCCTACATCGCCTTCACGCGGCCGTCGCAGTTCATGTGCATCAGCTACCCGTGCGTCGATGAGAAGGGCAGCCCCATCATGCGATCGCACTTCATCGACGAGCTTCAGTCGCTGTTCGAGGACGTGACCGAGGAGTTCGTGGCCGACGACCTCTTGACGTTGGGCGAGGTCCAGAACACTTCGGAGTTGGGCGAGCTCCTATGCAGCCGGCTGGGCCGAGATGTGGTTCGTAGTGACGCCGTGAGGCGTTGTGTCGCGGGCATCCTGCCCGCGATTCGAGGGCGGGACGCCCTCGACACGTGTCTTCGATGCCCTGACGGGCGCACTACAAACGACAATGGGCTGGCCGGGTTGCTGGAGGCGATGGAGTCGGACGCCGAGTACAAGCCACTGGCCGAGCGGATTGCCTGGGCCCTCAGTTATGAGAATCGGTCGGTGCTGGAGCCGGGCCTCGTCAAAGAGTTATTCGGCCACTGCCTGCGGGCCTCTGCGACGCGGCTGGCCGCGTTCGCCGCCTGTCCCTATCAGCACTTCGTGCGCTATGTGCTGGACCTCAAGCCCCGGCAGGAGTTCAAGCTGGAGCCTCTGGATCTCGGGACCTTCTATCACAGTGTCCTCGATTCCCTGCACCAGCGTCTCGCCGACGAGAAGGAAAGCTTCGCGGAAATCGAGAACGACCGCCTCATTCAGGTCCTGCGCGAGCAGATCGCCGAGCTGGCGGAGAAAGACTCGTTCATCTCGCAGTTCGTCCGGCGTTCGGCGCATAATGCCTTCCTCATCGAGAGCGCCGGGCGGGTCCTGGAGGAGTGCGCGCTCGGCATCTGCCAAATGGTGCGGGCCGGGACTTTCCGGCCGCTGCTGTCGGAAGTGGGCTTCGGATGTCCACAGAATGCGGTGGGGCGGCTGGGTCGCTTCGACCTGCCGCTGCCGGAGGGGCGCGTCTTGTCCCTCGACGGCAAAATCGACCGGCTGGACGTGGCCCCAATCGACGGCAGGAAGGTGGCCCTGATTCTCGATTACAAGCGCAGCCGCCGCGGCGCCTCGTTCGACTGGGGCGGCTTCTACCACGGACTCGACGTTCAACTGGCGATCTACATGCTGGCGGTCCGTCATTGCGGGGCCGGCCTCGCGGACGAGGTCGCCGGGGCCGTGTGCATGCCGATTGAGACGACGCCGGAGTCCGCCACGCTGGCCGAGCTGGCCGACGAGGAGAGGTCCCGCAAATTCCCCTATAAGGCGGGGGGGGTCTTCAACGGCACGTACTGGCAGTACCTGGACGCCAACGCGGTGAAGGACAGTGCGTTCTACAACTTCTACGTCACAGCAAAGGACCAGCAGCCGTATGGCAATTACGCGAGGACGAATATCCTGAAGCCTGCACACTTCGCCCGATTGCTGGACTGGGCCAGAGACAACCTCATCCGTCTGGCAACGGACGTCGTCTCGGGCAAAATCGAGGCCAAGCCGTACCATCGTGGCAGCGAGCGGGCCTGCGCGTTCTGCGATTACATGGCCGTGTGCCATTTCGACTGGCAGATCAATGACTACAACTTCCTGCGATCCGTGGGCAAGTCCGACCTGATCGAGAGGCTCGATAGCAAATGACGGATAAGCGAGTCAACTGGACCGAGCAGCAGAAGCGGGCGATCCAGGCCCGGGGCGGCAACGTATTTGTCACCGCCTCCGCCGGCACGGGCAAAACCGCCGTGCTCTCCGGCCGGTGCGTCAGCATCGTCTCGGACGCTACCCTTGGCCCCGACGTGCTGAACATGCTCGTCCTGACCTTCACGGAGGCGGCCGCTGAGCAGATGCACGCCCGCATCGCCCAGCAGCTTCGCGAGGCGTACCAGCAGACTCGTGACACGCGCCTGCTTCGCCAACTGGTTCTGCTCCAGGGCGCGAACATCAGCACGATCCACTCGTTCTGCAAGAGAATCATCACGGAGCACTTCCACAAGCTGTCGCTGGACCCGTCGTTCCGGGTCATCGACGCGGATGAGGCCATGCTGCTCAAGGGCGAGACGCTTGAAGAAACCATCGAATGGGCGTGGAAGCAGGACCATTTAGTCCAGGGAATGCACGAGCTTCTGCACCGCCGGGACCTGCGCGGCAGCGAGGGCTTTCTCGGCGGCGTCATCCGGCTCAGCGATTTCCTCGAAGGGGTCGTCGCGCCGGACCGGTGGTGCGGCCGGGCCCGCCGGCTGGCGGAGCAGATCGAGCCGCTGGGCAGCGAGCTGGGCGACAAGCAGCAGCAGATCATCAAAGACCGGCTCGGTACGATCCTCGCCCAGCTCCGCTTGGCAAAGAGAATCTACGAGGACGAGGTGCCGGATGGCAAATGGGCTGGGACGATGGCGGAGAACCTGATCGAGCCAATCTCCGCCTGCTTTGACCACCTGGAGGCGAAGAATTGGCAGGGCTGTGCCGAGGGGATTCGCAGCTTCTGCAAGCCGCGACTCAACTCACCCAAGGGCTTGGCGGACATGGCGGCCAAGGTGGTCGCAGGACTTCAGAAGACCGCCGTTGAGGCGTTCGTAGGCCTTAGCGACCTGGCGATCCTGAACCCGAACTACCTCGACATCGTCGGACGCTCCACGAGCCTGCAAACGCATATCCTCATCGAGCTGGTCCAGCGGTTCAACACGCTGTACGCCCAGCGAAAGAGCAATCTCAACGGCCTGGATTTCGCCGATCTGGAACGCGATGCACTGAAGCTGCTGACCACGGAGGACCCCTCCGGCGAGCGGCTCGATCCCTCCGAGACCGGCTGGGCCCTGCGCCAACGATTCCAGCACATTTTCGTGGACGAGTACCAGGACATCAACCCGGTGCAGCAGGCGATCCTCGATGCCCTCAGCTCGGGCGACAACGTCTTCGTCGTGGGCGACGTCAAGCAGAGCATCTACGCCTGGCGTGGGGCTGAGCCGGCGATCTTCCTCGACCGCCTTCGTCCGGCCTCGCCCGATCCCAAGGATCTTGCTCACGGCTTCCGCGTGGACCTCAACTATAATTTCCGCTCGGTCAAGGGCATTCTGGACTTCGTCAACAAGATCTTCGGACGGATCATGACCCGCGAGGTCGCCCACATCGACTATGATGAGGCGTCCATGCTGCGGCCGGCACCGGCGCCCGATTGCGGATTGGGGATTGGGGATTGCGGATTGAAGGATAGCTCTCGCTCCAATCCTCAATCTGTCGCTGGTGATCAGCTGATCGTGGAGCTGCATATTCTCGATGAGCGAGGTAACGGCCGGGGCGCACAGGATGAGGAAGATGGAGAAGGTGGGGCGAGCGTCCCCGCTCGCCAAGACGTGTCGTGCGGGGACGCACGACCTACAAAGGCGCAATTGGACGACTTGGCTCTCATCAACCCCCGCCAGCGCCAGGCGGCTCTGATTGCCCGCCGCATCCGAGAGATTGTGGGCGCGGAGACGGGCCGGGCCGAGTTTCAGGTTCAGGATCGGCAAACAGGCAATTCCCGCGATGTGCAGTACCGCGACATCGTGATCCTCATGCGGTCGCTGGCCAAGAAGGCGAATGACTACGTGGAGATCCTTCGGCTGGCGGGCATCCCGGTCAGTTGCGAGGCGACGGCTGGATACTTCGAGGCCACGGAAATCCGCGACATGATCTCCCTGCTGAAGGTCCTGGACAATCCGCAGCGGGACATCGAGCTGGCGACTGTGCTGCGCAGCGCGTTCTTTCAAGTCACCGACACCGGACTGGCGAAGATCCGGCTCCACGGCAGGGCGAAATCGAAACACGCGAATTGGGTTCCCAAACGCGATGAATCGCGTTTGGGGTCCCCTTTCCACGCCTGTGCCGCCGGGTACGCGGAAGATGGCCCGGACGGCCATCTGAGGGACAAGCTCAAGCAAGCGTTCGGGCAATTGGATCAGTGGCGGACTCTCGCCCGGCGGGGCCATCTGGCCGGCCTGATCTGGCGGATTTACCGCCACAGCGGATTCTTGGCGTTCGTCTGTGCTCTGCCAAACGGGCAGGCCCGCAAGGCCAACCTGCTCCGCCTGCACGACCGGGCCGTCCAGTTCGAAGGCTTCGCCAGCAGCACGGGCGTTGCTTCACTGACCCGGTTCGTCGATTTTCTCGAACGGCTCCAGGAAGCGGGGCAGGATTGGGCGCCGGCCCAGCCGGGCAGTGCCGCGGGCAACGCCGTGCGCATCCTCAGCGTCCATAAGAGCAAAGGACTCGAATTCCCGGTCGTGTTTCTCGCGGAGCTGGAGACCGAGTTCAACAAGAGGGACATCCACGCGGATTTGATCGCCGATACGGCGGATGCCGTCGGTTTGCAGGTGATCGAGCCTCGCTCCAACACCAGACTTCACTCGCTTGCCCACGAAGTCATCAGCGAGAAGAGACTGGCGACGACGGTGGCCGAAGAGATGCGGATTCTGTACGTCGCGACGACGCGGGCCCGCGACCGGCTGATTCTGACCGCCTCTCAGAAGCGGACCGATTGCGGCAAGATTCTCGCGAATGGCCTGCTGCTGGGCGGCGACACGATCCCGGCCTGGCTGCTCAAGCCCTGCAAGAATGCTCTGGAGTGGGTTCTGTACGGGTTGTCCGACCAGCGAGTCTTGCACAAAGCGTTTGGGACCGACCTGACGGCCGGCGTCCGGGAGCAGGGACTGTTCGATTTTCGGCTTCATGGGGATGAGGAGTTGAAGGGGTTGTCCCGGTTCGTTCTGACCCTCAGGTCCGGCAAAGCGAAGTCGGTCTTCTTCACGCGAGAGAAGACATCGGCGGACGAGGACGGCCGAAGAATGCTCGCGCAAGTCAAGAGCAGGTTGAGCCACGAATACCCGTTCGCCTACGCCGTGCATCTGGCCGCCAAGAGTTCGGTGACGAAGCTGACGCACCAGGACGACATGTTCGCTCAGCGGGACTACTCGGAGGCCCTGGACCGCCAGCCCGTCGCATTGGCTGCTTCGTCCCAGAAGGCCATGCCCGAGGCACGCATGGGACGGCTCGTAGGTACGGCCGCCCATTTGGTGATCTCCTCGCTCGACGTAAAGCGGCCCGTCACGATGGTGGTGATCGAAGAGACGAGGGACCGGCTTGTCAAAGACGGGGCGATCCCCGCGAATCTCGCCGCGAGCATCGACCCCGAGTCCATTCTGGCGTTCTTCGAGAGCAAGCTGGGCGCTATGGTGTGCGACCAGCGCAACACAGTCTGGCAGGAGTGGCCGTTCACGTTCGGCCTGCCGACCGAGGAGCGACTGGATGGCAGCGTCAAGGCCGAAGGCCTTGGCGATGGCTCCCCTGTGGCGAGGCCATCTTGGCCTTGCTCTTCGCTCCTGGAGGCAAGGGCGGGACGCCCTCGCCACGAGATCGTCGTTGTCCAGGGCCTGATCGATCTGCTCGTGCACACGCCCGAGGGGCTGGTCGTAATTGATTTCAAGACAGACCGTGTCTCGGGCGACGGGGTGCTCAGGCGGGCCCAGGTCTATAGCGGGCAATTGGAGCTCTACGCCCGGGCCGCAGCCTCCATCTGCCGGGACAGAGTTCTCGAACGATGGTTATACTTCCTCGCTCCGCGACAGGCCGTGGAGGTCTGAGTGATGAACGTATCCAAGTTCGGCAAGAAGATCGCGGTGCAATCCGGCATCGGTCAGCTTATGGACGATCTCGGAGCGGCACAATCCGCCGAGCATGAGATGCTCATGCTCGGCGGGGGCAATCCGGCGCATATTCCGGAAGTGGATCGCTGGCTTCGTCAGAGCATGGAGGCGCTGCTGGCCGACGGCAACCGGTTCAAACGAGCCATTGGGAACTACGATCCGCCGGAGGGCAACGCCGAGTTCATCGAGGTAGTTGCCAGCCTATTGCGCGGCCGGTTCGGCTGGGACATCGGTCCGCAGAATATCGCCCTGACCAGCGGCAGCCAATTGGCGTTCTTCATTCTCTTCAACCTCTTGGCTGGCGAGTACGAGGATGGGACCAAGAAGAAAATCCTCTTTCCGCTGATCCCGGAATACATCGGCTACTGCGACGTGGGCTTGACCTGCGATCTGTTCGCCGCCCAAAGACCGAAGATCGAGCACCTCGACGAGCACACGTTCAAATACCACATCGACTTCGACCGGCTCGACATCGCCGAGGACATCGGCGCGATCTGTGTCTCCCGGCCCACGAACCCCTCGGGCAATGTCCTGACGAATTCGGAGCTCGAAAGGCTCAGCGATCTTGCCCGGGCCAAGGGCATTCCGCTCATCATCGACAACGCTTACGGGACGCCGTTTCCGAACATCATCTTCACGGGTGCCCAGCCGCTGTGGAACGAGAATACGATCGTCTGCATGAGTCTGTCGAAGCTGGGCCTGCCCGGCGTGCGGACCGGCATCATCGTCGCCCGCCGGGACATCATCGAGATGGTCGCCCGCGTGAACGCCGTGATGAGCCTGGCCCCCGGCGGGGTCGGCCCGGCGCTTCTCACGGATCTCGTTCGCTCCGGCCGGATTATCGATCTCGCCCGTGATGTCATCCAGCCGTTCTATCAGAGGAAGATGCAGGAGGTTGTGAGGCAAATCCACGAGTGCTTCAAGGGCATCGATTACCGCCTCCACAAGCCGGAAGGAGCGTTCTTCGTCTGGCTGTGGTTCCCGAATCTGCCGATCACGAGCCAACAACTCTACGAGCGGCTCAAGCAACGAAACGTCCTCGTCGTCCCCGGCCACTACTTCTTCCCCGGCCTGACCGAACCCTGGCCCCACACGAATGAGTGCATCCGCGTCAACTACGCCCAGGACCGCGCTGCCGTCGCTGCCGGCGTTGAAATCATCGCCGACGAAGTTCGCCGTGTCTACCAGATGAAACCGTGACCTGTCTGCGAAGGAGGAGTAGCCATGTTGTTTCCCCCGGAGGATGCCACCCTGTTTTTGTCCCTCTACCAGCATCTGATCAGCTTTGCCGCCGGACGTCTCGGCGGGGTCAAAGGCGCCGTTGATTTCGCCAGCTTCCAGAAAGCGTCGGCGGAGGCCAAGGCACAGGCCCGCGACCGGCTCCTGGACAACATCGCCTTGATCGACGCCTTTGTCGAGGAGAACCCGGACAAGTTCCGTGAGACCGATCTGGCCCCCGTGGTTCTCTGGCGGCATTTCGTTCGCGGATGTTTCGTCATCGAGAGGGACTTGGCTACCTACACGGTCTTCCTGGCCGAGAAAGAGCCCGTGCGAGCGTATGGTGTTTTGGGCATCACGAATGAGTTTATCGAAATGCTGCCGTATCCACTGCCTATGATGGTCCGGGCGGTCCTGCTGCCGTGGAAGGGTCGGATCATTTGTGACGGCATGTTCTCCATCTACAACATCGTCATCGGCGCGGGGATGCGGGCGGGCCTGCGCGACGCTTATCGCCAAGCGAAAGCGGTTGGGATCATCACGTCGCTGGAGCCGGGATGGCAGCCGGAGCCTCCCAAGCCGCCCCAGGCCCCGAAGACTCCCGCGATCCATCGCTTCCTGCGCAAGAAGTGTCCCGCGACGCTGAAGGAGTCCCAGCAGCAGTATGGGCCGGCCGCATCGCTACTGACGGGCGAGGCGGCTCAAGAGTTCGGGCCGCGCCGCGTTGACGGGACTGCGGCCCTGGACTTCGATTCGCTGGCCATCTATCCGAATATCATCCGCAACCAAGTCTTGTACCTGTACGCCAAAAACGGAGAGATCGCCTACGCGGCGGTCACGGAGCGGACCCCGTGGTCCAAGGCCGACCTCAAACCCCCTCCGGGCCACACGCTTCTCCGCTGACAGCTCATCCAGCCTCGCCCAACGAGCCGATTGACCAACGAAGGACTGTGGAGTAGAATCATAATATGGGCATGCTTGAGGATATCCGGAGCAAGATCTTGCGGCGCCAGTATGAGTTCTCCAGGCACGCGGTTGACCAGACTATCATTCGGAGCATTAGCGTCACGGAGGTGGAAGAGGCCCTATCGGCCGAGAGTGAGGTCATTGAGGACTATCATGAAGACAAGTATGGCCCAAGCTGTCTGATTCTGGGATTCACGAAGACGGGACGGGCGTTGCACATGCAGTGTAGTTATCCCAGCCGTTCGTTGGTCAAGATCATCACGCTCTATGAGCCAGCCCCGCACCTGTGGACGGACTTTAGGGTCAGGAAACGCAGCGAGTGAGGTAACAAGCCATGAAAGAAACAATGACTGAAACCGAAGTCACATATACGCTGGAGTTTGGCGGGAGATTCTGCATTATCGAGCATGTGCCGGCACGGGTATGCCAGGAGACGGGAGAGCAATTCTTCTCTCCGCAGACAGTGGAGCGCATCCACGATCTGGTCAAAGGTGGGAAGGAACCCGCCCGAGTGGTCGAAACGCCCGTCTATGAGTACACGTAAGCACGCACAGAGTCATTTTCGGGGCTCTGTTGTTTGTTCCTGAACCTGCATCCTTGCTGGGACTTTGATCGCTGCATCAAGCATCGTGCGTTTGTCTGTTGTCCATGCGTTGTCGCGGTAGTTGAACGGCATGGCGATGAGCCGGTCCGGCGTGATGCGGATGACAGTGAACTCCCCGGCGGATTTCGGCTCGGGGGAGGGGAGTTGCACGAAGTTGATTTCGCGGTACTGGTTCACCGTGGCCTTGTGATAGTGCCCGCCCAAGACCAGGATCACGTTGGCAGTGCCGAAGGCGTCCACGAGCTCGTCGCGGTTCGTGATCGCCTCGAAACACAGGTGCGTCGCGACGACCACGGGCTGGCCCTTGGGGACTTTGGCCAGGGCCTGGCGGAGGTAATCCAGGGCGGCCTTCGAGATCGGCTGGGCGGGGTCGTTGAGCTTCTCATCGTATTCGGAGAATAGGGCGATGAAACAGACGCCGCCTTTCTCGAAGGTGTACCGCAAGGCTCCGTAGCGCTGGATGAGCCAGTGGAGGACTGTGTTGCTGGGCGACAGCCCGCCGAGGTCGTGGTTGCCGGCGATGTCGTAGCTGGGGAACGTGAGCCGCTTGGTGATGAGCTGCTCATAAGTGTCGAGGGCGGCCCGGCTGGGCCACTCGCTGATGTCGCCGAGGCCGAAGACGAAGGCCGGTTTTTCGACCGTGCCCCCGATGGCCTCCGGGTACGGCTTTCCCGGCAGGGCGTTCATTGCGTCGATGGCCGGGACCAGGTGTTCGCCGTTGCCGTCAACCGAGACATGCTGGTCGGACCAGCCGAAGAAGGTCAGGGCAGCCGCTTGGTGGGAGGGGGCATTGGTGCGGCAGCCGGCGGACGTGAGCCAGAGACTCAGCAGGGCGATCACTAAGGAGCGTGTTTGGCGTGTCATGGTCGTGGACCTCCTGTTTCCTGAGATTGTCTGCGGCCCGAATAACGCCCCGGTCGTGCCAAGGGAAGCGGACGCAAAATTTCTCTGCGGGTCCTTGTTGAGCACGGCGGCGTTCTCTGTATAATAATACATTTGCGTAAGCCGAAGAGGTGTCAAGTTCTGGCAGATGGGCGGGTCTCGTTGCGCGGATCGCCCACGTTACTATGGAGATGATTGAATATGGCAAACGCACCCAAGGCAAATGCCGTGGTCGGGCAGTCCGGCGGGCCCACCGCGGTGATCAACGCCTCGCTGGTTGGGGTCGTCGAAGAGGCGAAGAAGCACCCGGAAATTCAAACGATCTACGGCGCGATTCACGCCGTGGCCGGCATGGTCAAGGACGAGTTCATCGACCTGGGCAAGCTCTCGGCTCAGACCCTGGAGACCGTGGCGGTCTCGCCGTCGTCGGCCCTCGGAACCAGCCGGGACAAGCCCGATGCGGCGTACTGCCGCCGGATCATGGAGGTCTTCGAGAAACGCAACCTTCGCTACTTCTTCTACATCGGCGGCAACGACTCGGCCAATACCGCCCACATCCTCAATACCGTGGCGGACGAGGTCGGCTTCGATATCCGGGCGTTTCACGTGCCCAAGACCGTGGACAATGATCTGCTCGTGACGGACCACTGCCCCGGTTACGGCAGCGCCGCGAAATTCGTCGCCTGCGCGCTGATGGGCGACGATCTGGACAACCGGGCGCTGCCCGGCGTGAAGATCGACGTCATCATGGGCCGCAACGCCGGTTTCCTGACCGCCGCCGCCGCCTTGGGAAAGAAACGCGACGACGATGGCCCGCATCTGCTGTATCTGCCGGAGCGGCCGGTCTCGATCGGCAAGTTCCTCAGCGATGTCGAGGCCGTATACACGAAGCTCGGCCGGGCGGTGATCGCCGTCAGCGAAGGCATCTGTGACGCCGACGGCGAAACCTGGGCCAAGAAGATCGTCCAGACGGCGGAGAAGGACCAGCACGGGAACGTTCAGCTTTCCGGCACCGGGGCCTTAGCCGACTTCTTGGCCGCCCAGGTGAAGAACAACCTCAAGATCAAACGCGTCCGCGCGGACACGTTCGGCTACTTGCAGCGGAGCTTCCCCGGTTTCCAGTCGCCGGTGGACGCGGACGAGGCCCGTCGCTGCGGCCGCGAGGCGGTCAAGTATGCAATGACGCAGGACAACGGCTCCGTGGCCATGAAACGGACCGGCGGTGGAAAGAAGTACGGCGTCGAGCTGTTCCGCATGGAATTGAAGAACGTGGCGGAGAAGACCAAGTCCATGCCGGCCGAGTTCATCAACGCCGACGGCAACGGCGTCACAGAAGCCTTCGTTGAATACGCCATGCCGCTGGTCGGGCAACTGCCCCAGACCGAGTACCTCGGCCGTTATCCGAGAGTCTGATTTTCAGCAACTGTTTTCGGGCCCCGCCCGTGCACGAACCCAGATGTACGGCCGGGGCCTTTTTTGTTCTTATTGCCTCGAACAGCATGAATAGCACATGCTCCTCCTTTGTCACCCCTGCACGGCAAAGGCGCAACATCTTGTTTTCTTGACAAGCTTTCTGAGAGGACATGCTGTAAGTCTCCGGACGTAAATGAATTAGAGAATCCGCAGATTACGCAGATTTTCGCAGATTCAAGAGGAAGGGAAGCAGGAGAAAGTATAGGGAAGGAGGCTTAACGCTGGCAGTTGTCTCTCCAGTTTCCCTTTTTCCCTTTCTCCCAAAATCTGCGCCAATCGGTGAAATCTGCGGACAACTGGTTTTGGGTTGCGGCCGGAGGCCGCGCTGCGAAGGCAGGGGTCCAGGAAAGTCGCGGTGCGGACGGATACGCGCTCTCGCGGGGATGACGTGGGGGCCGCTTCTCACCGGATCGCCACTATGTTAGAGGCTCCTACTGACTCTCGGGTATCTCGGCGAACCGTTTCCACTGCCTCTCGATCTCAGGAACCGGCTTCATGTCGCTGTGAACGTACAGGCCGTAGCGAAGGTGCAGCGGCTTATCGGGCGCGATCTCTCG
>JAPLMX010000264.1 GCA_026386805.1 Phycisphaerae bacterium
GGCCGCCGGGCAAGTGGCAGACGCTGGACGTGGTCTTTCGGGCCCCGCGATTCGACAAGACCGGCCACAAGATCGCCAACGCCCGGTTCGAGAAGGTCGTCCACAACGGCGTCCTCGTCCACCGCGACGTCGAGCTGACCGGACCGACGCGGGCCAGCGCGTACAACGATGAGAAACCCGTCGGCCCGCTGATGCTCCAGGGTGACCACGGCCCCGTCGGCTACTGCAACATTTGGGTCACCCCCGCCGGACCGAATCCGTTCTTCGCGATGGATACCGCCACCAGGGACGATAATCACGAGACGATTCAAGAGCAGGCGAAGATGCTCAAGGAACTCGGCTATGCCGGGATTGGCCCCAACTATGCGGGGCCGGGTCCACTCGCCGAGACACTGACGGAGCTGGATAAGGACAATCTCCAGTTGTTCGCCGTTTACACCGGCATCAACATTGATCCGAGCGGGCCACCCTACGACCAATCTCTGAAAGAAGGAATGAAGGTCCTCGAAGGGCGAAACACGATCCTGTGGCTGTTCGCCCAGAGCAAGGAGCACAAACCCTCGGCGCAGGAAGGCGATGGCCGTGCGGTCGAGATCCTCCGCGAGCTTGCGGATGAGGCGGCGAAGCACAATGTCCGGATCGCCCTGTATCCGCATACGGGCTTTTGGATCGAGACGGTGGACGATGCGGTGCGGATCGCCGAGAAGGTGGACCGTCCGAACGTGGGCGTCACGTTCAACCTGTGCCACTGGCTCAAGGTCAGCCAGAGCCGGGACACCAAGGCCGTCCTCGAGAAGGCCATGCCGCACCTGTTCGTGGTGTCGATCAATGGGGCAGACACCGACGGCAAGGACTGGAAGACCTTGATTCAAACGCTCGACCACGGTACTTTTGACATAAAAGCGTTCCTGGAGACCCTGCGGGACGCGGGATACACCGGTCCCATCGGGTTCCAGGGCTATGGCATCGGCGGCGACGCGTACGACAATCTCAAGCGCACAATGGCGGCGTGGGAAAAGCATTCCCGGGTCTTCTGGGGCGATGTGACACCCTTCGGAGTGCCAAAGAAGGCACAATGAACTGTGGGGCTCCCACGGACCATAGGACCGATGGGACCGATAGGACGAATAGGACCGGCATGGAAACACTGAAGCTTCTGCGTGATTACTTCCCGACGGCGGTCTACACGGGCAAAGGCCTCGTGTTCATCAGCGAGGAATGGCGGGTCGAGCTGACGGAGCACAAGGACGGCGACTTCAGCAAAGCTGCCTCCCAGCCCTCGATTCTGCGCGTGCGAATCTTCAAGCGGGCCCTCAGCGGCGAGTTCATCCCGGGCTTCTATGAGGACTTCCAACTGCCCACGCTCGGCGAGCTGGCCGAGCAGATCGAGAAGTACGTTCAGCAGGCGATCGGCTCCAATCTGCGTGAGAACGTCGAATGACCGCCTCCGCCTCCAAGCCCGCGATCCTCGAAGATGCGGATGGCGTCGTCTTCACCGCCAAGATCGTCCCCAGCAGCAGCCGGACGGTCGTGGCAGGCACCTTGGCGGACATGATCAAGATCCGGGTGGCAGCGGCCCCGGAAAAGGGCAAAGCCAATCAGTGCCTGATCGCTTTTTTGGCCCAAGAGCTGGGCGTGAAGAAGAACGCCATCGAGATCCTCTCCGGGCAAACGAATCCAATCAAGCAGGTCAGGATCACCGGGATATCGGCGGCAGAGTTGCTCGACGGACTCGGATTGAGCGGATAGAGTCATCCTTCGCAGGGCCAAGATGGCCCTGCGACTCATGGGCGGGACGCCCATGCTATACGACGCCTTACGACGTCACTACAAACGAGTCCAAGGGCTACTGGCCACCTTCCGGCAGCTTCTTGAGTTGGATGTTGCGGACGGCCCCCGCCGTGTTCCAGGTGGCGATACCCAGCGGCTTGGACTCCTCGACTTCGATCCGGATGTCGATGGCCTTGTCGGTAGTGTCCACATCGACAAGATCTTCGCCGTTGAGCCACGCTTGAATCTGATTCGGAACGACCCGAAGCCGGACGTGATACCACTTGCCGTTCTCGAAGCTGATCATCCGAGTCGTCTCGTTCTCGGAGGCATCGAAGTGGTTGATGCTCGACAAGCCACAGAGGCTGCCGCCCCAGCCGCCGAGGATCAGGGTACAGGGGTTGTCGCCGACCGGGAACGTCAGGCCGCAGAAGAAATCGCTCCCGTCAACCCGCATCGCATCGAGCGTGATCTCATAGTTCATGCGGACCACCGGGCCGGTCCAGGTGATCCCGGTCATATAGTTGCCCGTGGCCATGCAGATGGCGCCATCCTTGACCGAGACTTGGCCCTGGCCGCCGAAATCCGTGACCTTCCACTGCCCGAGGGTCTTGCCATCGAAGAGGCTGACCTCCTGGCCAGGCTGGGGAAGCAGCGGCGTCTGCGTTGGGGATTTCTCCACGGCCACCGCGCGCGGCGTCTGGGCGGGAGTTGCTGGCGCCTCCGCCTTGGCCTGACTTCGCGGTGCACTTTCCGGCGGTTTCGTGGTAGACTGACACCCGCCGAACAGCAAGCCTGCCACGAGGGCAGCAACGAGAACGGTCACTTTCATAATGTCCTCCTGACAGCCAAATTCTCTTGGAATAGACTAAGCGCAAGACTACAATTACACAAGGGGCAATCATAGAAAGGAGTTCATGAAGAGAGTCCTTCTGACGATCGCCATTCTTATGAGCCTCGCACCGCCGGTCGTTTTCGGACAGCGAGGCCAGCTTGCCAATGCGGGCAGGCTGGGACTGAACGTCACGTCGTTGGAGGAGGTCCTGCGCCTCCCGGAAGACCAGGTCGATCTGGCCACCGCCACCCTGATCTCCTCGGAGTACTGGAGCGACTTCGTGCAGGGCCGTCAGTATCTGGACCGGCTGGACACGATGGCGATGGTGGTTCGGACGCGCCTGCGGCAACAGCGGCTGCCGACGGATCAGCGGGCCATTCCCGCCATCAACCAGTACCTCTTCGAGGAGCTCGGCTTCAAGCCGATCTCGCACGCCAACGACCCGAACGATCTGTTCCTTCACTCCGTGATGGATCGACGACAGGGGTATTGCCTGAGCCTCTCGATCCTGTACCTATCCATTGCGGAGCGCTTGGGCCTGGACGTGTACGGCGTCGTTGTCCCGGGCCATTTCTTCGTGCGCTATGAAAGGGGCCGCGTCCGGTTCAACATCGAGACGACCAGCGGCGGCGCCAGCCCTACGGACGAGCACTACCTCACGAAGTTCCATGTTCCTAAGGGCGGCCGTGATTCCCTCTACATGAAGAACCTGACCAAGCGTCAAACGCTCGGCTGTTTCTTCAACAACCTGGGCAACGTCTACAGTGAGATCGGCGACATGAAGACGGCACGAGTGGCGTTGGAGAGGGCCGTCACCATCAACCCGGGCCTCTCGGAATCCCGGGCCAACCTGGGCAATATTTACCTGCAGGAAGGCCGGGCCAACGATTCGGTCCACCAATATCAGGCGGCCCTGCAATTGAATCCCGGCGATCCGAAGACGTACAACAACCTCGGCAACGCTTACATGGCGATCGACCAGGGGAACGCCGCTGCTTCCTCCTATCGGCAGGCGATCCAGTACGACCCCAATTTCGTGGATGCGTACCGCAATCTGGCGCTGCTGTTCACCCGGCAGGAGCAGTACGGCGAGGCGCTATCCCAACTGAATCGAGCTCTCGCACTCGACAGTCGCAATGTCCAGGTCTATGTCCAACTGGGCGAGTTGTACTACCGCATGGATCAGTATGACAAGGGCCTCCTGCAGTTCCGCAAGGCCCAGAGCCTCAAAGCGGATTCGGCGGAAGCCTATTACGGCGTGGGGATCTGCCAGACCAAGCTGGGGCAGACCCACGAGGCCATCCAGGCATTGGGTCAGGCCCTGGTGTTGAAGCCCGGCATGTTGGCCGCCCTCGTGGACCTGGGCACCGCCTACTTCGACCAGGGCAACTACGACTTGGCCATTCAGTACTACCGGCGGGCCGCCGCGACCAAGCCGGACGATGCGCGAATCCTCTTTAACCTCGGGTCGGCCTACCTTAAGAAGGACGATTTCGATCAGGCCGTCAACGCCTATCTTCAGGTGGTCAAAATGGACCCGAAGGTCGGGGATGCTCATCACGGGCTGGCCTATGCGTTCTACCGACTCGGGAAGTACGACCTGGCCTGGAACCATATCAATGCGGCCAAGAAACTCGGAATCAAGGTCCCCGACGACCTGTTCCAGGCTATCCAGAGCCGATTGAAATAATCCCCGAAAAATCCCGGCGGTCTCTTGACACCGTCCGAGGCCTCCGGTAAAATGCAAGTGCTAAATGGAAGCAGCTTGGCTGCTTAACCATGGGCAATCCCAGGAAAAAGCCGATCATCGGAATCATGGGCGGTATTGCCTCCGGCAAAAGCACCGTGGCGGCCCAGTTCGGAAAGTTGGGCTGCGCGGTCATCAGCGCGGACGCGATCGCCCATGACCTGTTACGGGAAGAGCCGGTTCGCGACGAGATTGTCCGGCAATTCGGGCGGGGAATCCTGCACCCTTCGGGCCAGATCGACCGCCGCAGGTTAGCGCAGATGGTCTTTGCCGACGTCGAGAAGCTATGTGCTTTGAACCAAGTGATTCATCCACGCGTACTGGAGCGGACGGAGGAGTTGATTGCCGAGTACGAACGGTCTATACATGTCCAGGCAATTGTACTCGATATGCCCCTGCTGGTTGAAGTGGGATGGGCAGACCGTTGTGACACGCTGATCTTTGTCCGATGCGATCGTGCCCAACGGGCCCGCCGGGCAAGGCAGACGGGCCTCCTGGATGAGCAAGAAATCAAAATTCGCGAAAAATTTCAGATTTCCCTGGACAAGAAGGCGGAGCTGGCCGATAATACCATAGACAACAATTCTGACTTCTCGACGTTGGTCAGGCAAATCCAAGATATCTTCTCTGACATAGCTAAGAACAGGTAGCGTGGTTTTCTCAACGTCTTGCTGCGAAACGCGGGTTCGTTGGACCATGCTGAATCGTGGTGTAGATCGAGGCTCAATTCCACGGAACCACCCAGAGAAGACGCTGCACGCCGGCTACAGGCGTGTTGCCCGCACCTGTGGGGGCAGGCTTATTCCTGCACAACCAAGGGCAAGGGTGACAGAAGAATCACGGAACAGGAAAAAGGAGTAGTTATGGCGAAGGCCAGAACAACCAAGCGGAAAGGAACAAAGAGGAAGGCGGTTGACGAGGAACTGGTGCAGGAGCAGGTAGAACAACAGCCTGACGAGATGCTGGATTCCCCCGCCGCGGCGACGGAGGACGATCCGCCGGTGGAGGTGCAGCCCGAGGCGCAGACAGCCGAAGCGATCGACGACCCGGCCGAGACGATGGAAGTCACGGAGGAAGGGGTCGAGCTGACCGACGAGGAGTCCACCCACGCCAAGTACGAGCGGATCAAGAAGGGCAATTTGTACTTGACGGACCTGCAGCGGCTGACCGTAGCCGAGTTGCACGAGATGGCGAAGAAGGAAGGGATCACGGAATACAGCGCCCTGAAGAAGCAGGACCTGATCTTCCGCATCCTCAAGGAGCGCATCCGCCAGAGCGGTCTGATGTACGGAGAAGGCGTTTTGGAAGTCCTGCCCGATGGGTACGGCTTCCTACGCAATCCCGACTACAACTACCTGTCTTCCTCGGATGATATTTACGTCTCGCCCTCCCAAATTCGGCGTTTCGGCCTGCGGACGGGCAACATCGTTTCCGGACAAATCAGGCCGCCAAAGGATTCCGAAAAGTACTTTGCCCTGCTGCGCGTCGAGGCGATCAACTTCGAGAACCCCGACCTGCTGGCGGACAAGATCGTCTTTAGCGATTTGACCCCGTTGCACCCGGAGCAGCGTCTGATTCTCGAGACGACCGCCGATGAGCTGAACATGCGGATCATCGACATCGTGACCCCGGTGGGCAAGGGCCAGCGCGGTCTGATCGTCGCCCCGCCGCGCACCGGCAAGACGATCCTGCTGCAGAAGATGGCCAATGCGATCAGCACGAACCACCCCGAAGTAAAGCTGATCGTGCTGCTGATCGACGAGCGGCCGGAAGAGGTCACGGAAATGGAGCGGAAGACCGCCGAGAACGTCGAGGTCATCAGCTCCACGTTCGACGAGCCCGCCTCCCGTCACTGCCAAGTGGCCGAGATCGTCATTGAAAAGGCCAAACGCATGGTCGAGTACGGCACGGACGTCGTGATCCTGCTCGACTCCATCACTCGTCTGGCCCGCGCGTACAACAACGAGACGCCGCACTCCGGTCGCATCCTGACCGGTGGTGTGGACGCCGGCGCCATGCAGATGCCCAAAAAGTTCTTCGGCGCCGCTCGCAAGATCGAAGAAGGCGGCTCGCTGAGCATCTTCGCCACGGCCCTGATCGATACCGGCTCCAAGATGGACGAAGTGATCTTCGAGGAGTTCAAGGCGACCGGCAACATGGAGCTGCACCTGGACCGACGCCTCGTCGATCGACGCGTCTGGCCGGCCATCGAGATCAGCCGCAGCGGAACCCGAAGGGAAGAGCTGCTGCTCGACCCCAAGGAACTGGAGCTCGTGTACCGGCTCCGCAGAGTCCTGAGCGACCTGAACCCCGTCGAGGCGGTTGAGCTGCTCAAGAATCGACTGAGCAAGACACGAAGCAACGCCGAGTTCCTCATGACCATGAACCTCGACTAAGCGGACCACCGCCCCGAGCGATGGTTCCTCTCGCCCTTTACACGGCGATACGATGCGATTATCATGGCTTCCGGCAGACAGGTGTCTGCCGGATTTTTTTTCCACGGCACTTGAGTGGGATGCGCGATGACGGAACAGTTGTCCAAGGTTTACGATTCGAAGACAGTCGAGAGACAGGTCAACGAACTGTGGCTGTCGAAGTCCTATTTCCACGCCGAGCCGTCCCGCCCCGGCCAGAAGCGCAAGGCGTTCACAATCGTCATCCCCCCGCCGAACGTGACGGCGGCGCTGCATCTGGGGCACGCCCTGAACAACACGCTCCAGGATATCCTGATCCGTTTTCGCCGGATGGAGCAGTACGAGGCGCTCTGGATGCCCGGCACGGACCACGCCGGCATCGCCACGCAAACGGTGGTCGAGAAGCGCATCCTGGCGGAGGAAGGCAAACGGCGCACGGACTTCCCGCGCGAGGAGTTCGTCAAACGCATTCAAGCCTGGAAGGACGAATACGAGACCACAATCCTCGGCCAGCTCAAGGCGATGGGCTGCTCCTGCGACTGGCCGCGGACGCGGTTCACGATGGACGAAGTGTGCGCCAAGGCGGTCCGGGCGGCGTTCTTCAAGCTCTTCAAGGACGGCCTGATCTATCGCGGCAAGCGGCTCGTCAACTGGGACCCCGCCACCCAGACCGTTCTCGCCGACGACGAAGTCGAGCACGAGACGATTCAGGGCTTCTTCTGGTATCTCAAGTACCCGCTCGTCGAGCCGGTCGAAATCGACGGCCGGCAAACCGAGCATATCACCGTCGCGACGACGCGTCCCGAAACCATGCTCGGTGACACGGCCGTCGCCATGAATCCGGCCGACCCGCGGGCCAAGTACCTTGTCGGCAAGATGCTGCGGCTGCCCATCGTCGGGCGGATCATCCCCATCATCGCCGATGAGCACGTGGTGCTGCCGAATCCTCAAAGTGAAGACGAGAAGGCCCGCTTCTCCACCGGTTTCCTGAAGGTCACGCCCGCCCACGATCCGGACGACTGGGAGATCGGCAAGCGGCACAATCTGGCCGTCATCAACATCATGGCGCCCGACGGTTCGATCAGCGACAAGTACGGCTGGCAGGATGCGGCCGCGCCCGAGGCCCGCAACCTGCTCGGCATGGATCGTTTCGAAGCCCGAGACGCGATCGTCGAGTGGTTCCGTCAGGAGAACCTGCTGGAGGAGGTTCGCGACTACGCCCATGAGGTGGGTCACAGCTACCGCAGCCACGTCCCCATCGAACCCTACTTGTCCGATCAGTGGTATGTGAGTGTCAAGCAGCCCATCCCAAATTTGTCGCAGAAGTTCGGCCAAGGGCTGGTCGAAGGGACGGACGTGCCGGTGAATTCACTCGCCGGCCTGGCGCTCAAGCCCTTGCTCGATGGGCGATTGCGATTCATCCCGGAGCGATACGCCAAGACCTATCAGACGTGGCTGGAGAACCTGCGAGACTGGCCGATCTCCCGCCAGCTTTGGTGGGGCCATCGCATTCCCGTCTGGTCGAAATCCGTGAGAGACACCGATACGATCAGGGAATTATCGAATCTATCGGAACGGGTTCACTCGATCACGGTGGATACGGACGAGGGCCAAGTCGCCTTCGCCTGTGTTGCGCCGGGAAACGAGGACGTGGAGAAGAGCCTCGAAGCACGAGGATGGAAACGAGATAGCGATGTGCTCGACACCTGGTTCTCGTCCGCACTGTGGCCGTTCAGCACGCTGGGTTGGCCGGAGGAGACACCGGCGCTGAGGACGTTTTATCCCGGCGATGTCCTGTGTACGGCCCGCGAGATCATTACGTTGTGGGTCTCGCGCATGGTCATGATGGGTCAGTACTGCGCGGGGGATATTCCCTTCCGCGATGTCTATATCCACGCGATGATCCAGGACGGCGAGGGCCGCAAGATGTCCAAGAGCCTGGGCAACGGCATCGACCCGCTGATCGCCATCGACAGCCACGGCGCTGACGCCATGCGGTTCACGCTGGCGACCATGACGACGGATACGCAGGATATCCGCATGCCCGTCGCCGCCATGACACTGCCGGACGGCCGCACCGTCAACACCTCGCCCAAGTTCGACGTCGGCCGCAACTTCTGCAACAAGCTGTGGAACGCGTCGCGTTTCGCCATGATGAACCTGGAAGGTCTCGATCCCGCCGGTTTCGATGCAGCGAAGCTGGATATCAGCGACCGCTGGATTCTGTCGCGCTTGGCGGCGACGCGAGACGAGGTCACCAATTCCCTCAACGCTTTCAAGTTCAGCGAGCCGCTCGGACAGTTGTACCACTTCTTCTGGAATGACTTCTGTGACTGGTATCTCGAATGGGTCAAATCGCGAATGAGGGACGACCAGAGCAAGGCGGTCGCGCAGAACGTCCTGGCGTTCGTTCTCGATTCCACGCTGCGTCTGCTGCACCCGTTCATCCCGTTCATCACGGAGGGCATCTACCAGAAGCTCAACGAAATGGCCCCCGTGCGCGAGCTCAAGGGAATCGCTGCGGCCGACCGCGCCGAGGCAATCACGGTCGCCCCGTGGCCCGCCGGCACACGACCGATGAGAGACCCGGCGGTCGAAGAGCAAATCCGACTGGTTCAGGAAATCGTCCGGGCGATTCGCGACCTCCGGAGCCAGTACAACCTTGCCCCGAGCGAAAAACTCACAGCGTCCATCAATGCCCCCAAGGCCATGGGCGACGCGCTGAGCGCCAACAACGGACTGATCTGCCAGTTGGCGGGATTGAGTGAGCTCCAGACCGCGGAGAATCTGCCCAAGCCGAACAACGCCGCCACGGCCCTAGTAGAAGGGGCACAGGTATACGTCCATAACGTGATCGATCCCGAGGCGGAACGCGCTCGCCTCGAGAAGCACAAGCAGGAGATCGAGCAGGCGAAGAAGGCCGTGGAGAGCAAGCTGGCCAATGCGAATTTCGTGGCCAAGGCAAAGCCGGAGGTCGTAGCGCAGGCCCGGGAGAAGCTCCAGCAGCTTCAGGAACAACTGAAGGCTGTCGAGGGACATTGGGCCGAGAGGAAGAGCTGATCTACAGAGGAAACCACAATGGAAGTGGAAGTAGAACTGTCACGAATCATCATCAACGAGACTTCCGATCAGCAGGTGATCGTTCTGAAGGAGCGGTACGGCACGCGCGGGTTTCCGATCGTGATCGGCATCGTGGAGATTTTCGCCATCGACCGTCGGCTCAAAGGGATCAAGCCGCCCCGGCCCATGACGCACGACCTGCTGGCCAATATCATCGACGGCCTCGGCGCCAGGGTCGAGCGGATCGTGATCGACGACCTCCGTAACCACACGTTCTACGCCAAGATTCACCTGAGTATCGACGGCCGCAGCGTGCAGGTGGATTCGCGTCCCTCCGACGCCCTCGCGCTATGCGCCGCCCTCGATGCCCCTATTTTTGTCGCGGAGCACGTCTTCGATCTGACGAACCAGTGAACAACATCGCGACAACCAGCAGCACCACGGCCACGCACAGCATCGAATCCGCCACGTTGAAGGTGTGCCAGCGCCAGTCCCTGTACCCAACATCAATGAAATCCCGCACCAATCCACCGTTGAAGAGTCGGTCCCAGAGATTGCCGCTGACGCCCGCCGCAAAGAGTCCCAGCGAGACTTGAATGATCCGCTGGCGAGCCGCCGCAAAAAGGAAAAAGCCCAGAATAGCAAGCAGAGCGATCACCGAGATACCGGCCAGTAGAGCCGACCGACCGGGTAAAATGCCGCAAGCCGCCCCACTGTTCAGAGCCATTCGGAACGTGAGAATGCCGTCGAGAATCTCGACACCGTGACCGACCTTATCCTCCAGCCAGGCGAAGACGGCGTGCTTCGTCCACAGGTCCGCCAACAGGCCGGACAACAGAAGAGGCCAGAAAATCAAGTGCCCGACACCATCGGGAAGCTCCGCCTTGCAGCGGTCTGCCAGACGCGCGATCCCGGCGGTCAGAACGATCCTGTCTTGGTTGCCTGTATCCATGGCCTAATAGTCTAACTCCTGCAGGGGATTCTGCAACTTGGAATGCTCGCGGATCAGCTTCTCGAGGATTTCGCGTTTCGGCTGATCCGGCTTGAGCACCAGGGAGCGCCGCCAGTGACGGACCGCCTCGGCCTGCAAACGGGCATCCTCCGACTGGCGGGCCTTGAGCACCAGGGCAACGCCCAGGCCGCGATGAGCCTCCCAATCGGTAGGGTCGAGATCGACTGATTTGCGATACATTTGCACGGCCTGATCGATGTCTCCGAGCTTGAGCAGGCAGTAGCCGAGATCGCGCCACACCGCGCCATTCTCGGGCCGCCTCTGCGAAACCGAGATCAGAATCGGCTTGGCCCTGTCGTATTGCCCCGCCCTCATGCAGGCTACGCCCAAAGCCAGCAGCACGTTCGGATCGTCGCCGACCACCGTCAACAGACGACGATAAACCCCAACGGCCTGCTCGTAGTCCTTCTGAGCTTCATAGGCCCGCGCCAGAAGCGACAGGGCTTCCCTCGGCTTCTCGCCCGATTTCTCGGCCAATTGGCAATACATCAGCGATTTCGTGGATTCTCCCGCCTTGAGATAGCATTCGGCGGCGCCTTTCAGGGCCTCGAAACTCTTCGGGTCCAGCTCGACCGCCCGCGCATACGCCTCGGCCGCCTCGGGGTATTTGCCCAGCAATTCGCGGATTCTGCCAAGGTTCAGATAGTTCTCGGCCGACCAAGGGGCCAGTTTCACCGCCTGCTCGAACGCGGTCAGGGCCTTCTCCCGATGCCCCAGGGCTTGGTGGGCTTTGCCCAACTCCGCGTAGGCCAAGGCAAAACCGGGGTCGGCCGCCACGACAGCGTTGAGCTTGCCCACAGCCAGCTCATTCTGCCCCAGCTCGCGGAGCGCCACGGCGTCCAGGTACAAATCCGTTGGCGGCTGCCTCGGCGAACAGCCAAGAAGCAGACAGAACACCAGCGTCAAGACGCTCCCCCCCGCCGCAACTACCCTGTTCTTTCCTTCGGACACCAGCAGGCCGCCTTTCAGACCACGGGCAAGGCTCGGACGCATCCACATCCGCCCTGACCACCTTTGTCGACACGATTATACCGGTGCCCGCCGGACCGTCCAAGTCCGACTCCTGTGTTCTTCCAGTTGGGCAGGCATTTGACATCCTGGGCCCTTGGCTATATGATACTAAGCCCTTGGAGCACCCGGCGGGCCATTTCTGTGCTTCGCCCTAATCGCGACTGTTTGAAAGGCATGTTTTACATGGCAAAAGAGAAGATTGCGCCGAAGAAAAGGCCCTGCGTTCTCATTATACGCGACGGCTGGGGTTACAACCCGGACCCCAAAGAAGACCCGTACAACTCCATCAAGCGAGCTCACGTCCCGACGGACGACATGCTGATGGCCCAGTATCCGCATTGCCTGATCCACACCTACGGCGAATACGTCGGCCTGCCGGACGGCACCATGGGCAACAGCGAGGTCGGCCACCAGAACATCGGGGCCGGAAGGGTCGTGTCCCAAGAGTCGGTCCGGCTCACGCACGCCATCCGCGATGGATCATTCTTCAAAAACGAGCAATTTCTCAAGCTCATCGATTTCGTCAAACAGCACCAGGGCAAGGTCCACTTCATGGGCCTGTGCAGCGATATCGGCGTCCATTCGCTCCTCGGGCACCTTTATGGTCTCCTGGAGCTGGCCCAGCGCAATGGCCTCAAGGATGTCTTCCTCCACGCCTTCACGGACGGCCGCGATTCGCCGCCCAACAGCGGACTGGGATACGTCACCGACGTGGAGAGGAAGGCCGCCGAGATCGGCGTCGGGAAAATCGCGACCGTGATGGGCCGCTTCTATGCGATGGACCGGGACAGCCGCTGGGACCGTGTGCAGAAGGCCTACGAATGCCTGCGGTTCGGCAAGGGTCTCAAGGCCAGTAGCGCCACAAAGGCGATCAAGGATAGCTACAGCAAGGCCACCACGGATGAGTTCATCGAACCAACGGCGATTGTGAACGAGAACAATGAGCCGATCGCCACGATCGCGGACGGGGACGGCGTCGTGTTCTTCAACTTCCGGGGCGACCGGCCCCGCGAGATCACGCGTGCCTTCGTGGACCCGGCGTTCAAGGAGTTCGCAAGGACGACCAAACCCGACGTCTACTTCGTCTGCATGACCGAGTACGATGCGTCCATCCCGGCGCCGGTAGCCTTTACCAAGCCGCCCAAGATGAAGAATATCCTCGCGGCGTACTGGAGCTCTCTGGGCATCAAGGAGTTCCGCTGCGCCGAGACCGAGAAATACGCTCACGTGACGTTCTTCTTCAACGACTACACAGAGAAACCTTTCAAGGGCGAGGACCGCCAGATCGTCCCGTCGCCCAAGGTCAGAACCTACGACCTCAAGCCCGAGATGAGCGCCTATGAGGTCGCGAACGTCATGCTCGAGCGGCTGGACTCCAACAAATACGACGTGCTGATCGTCAACTTCGCCAACCCCGACATGGTGGGCCACACCGGGGACCTTACGGCGGCGATCAAGGCGGCCGAGACCGTCGATGAGTGCGTGGGCAAGATCATCGATAAAATCAAGAGCATGGGCGGAGCGGCCCTCATCACCGCCGATCACGGAAACTTCGAGAAAATGATCGACGGCTCACCCGAGAGCCCGCACACGGCCCATACCGTGGGCGACGTGCCGCTGATCGTCTTCGACGACCGATACAAGGGGCGCAAGCTGCGGGAAGGCGGCACGCTGGCCGATATCGGGCCGACGCTCCTGGAGATGATGGGATTGCCGCAGCCTCAGGAGATGACCGGCCGCAGTCTGCTCCAGGGATGAGATTCCAGTTGTAGGGTGGGGCTTGCCCCACCAGAACGCCATACGGGCACAGAAACCGGTGGGGCAAGCCCCACCCTACGAACTGAGGGAGCAGCATGGGCTAAAGCCCATCCTACATAAGTGTCGGCGTACGACCACAGGAAACGCACCATTTTCCGATCAGGACAGTATCACGCTTATGGGCCGAATCGTTCAGCTTGATCGGAATATGGTGAACCTGATCGCCGCCGGCGAGGTCATCGAACGCCCGGCGAGCGTGGTCAAGGAACTGGTGGAAAACAGCATCGACGCGGGGGCGACGAAGATCGGCGTGGCCGTCGAGGACGGCGGCCGCAAGCTCATCTCCATCGTCGATGACGGCTCCGGCATGGACGCCCAGGACCTGGCCAACGCCTTCGAATCCCACGCGACGAGCAAGATCGAAACGATTGAGGATCTGCACAGAATCTCCACACTTGGCTTTCGCGGCGAGGCCCTGGCCAGCATCGCGTCCATCGCGCGGGTGCGGGCCGTCAGCCGGACGCGCCAGTCCGACCAGGCGCACTGCCTCGAGATCGACTGCGGCGACAAAGGCCCCGTTACCCCGTGCAGCGGCGATTTCGGCACGACGATCCAGGTCCGGGACCTCTTCTATAAAACCCCCGCCCGGCGCAAGTTTCTGCGGACCGCCAACACGGAGATCGGCCACATCAGCGAGCAGTTCGCGAGAATCGCCCTCCCGCAGGGCCATTTGGACCTGACGCTGACCCACAACGGCAAAGAACTGTATCGGCTGGCGAAGACCGAGAGCCTCAAGGAGCGGGTCGGACAACTCTTCCCGATGCTCCGGTGCGAGCCGCGCGACTTGATCGAGACCCAGAGCGACGAGAAAGGCATCCGCATCCGCGTGCTGTTCGGCCGGCCGAGCCTTTCCCGCACGAGCAACCAGTTCCAGTACACCTTCTTGAACGGCCGGTTCATCCGCGACAAGTTCATCTCGCACGCCCTCAAGGAAGCCTACCGGGGCATGCTGGAGGCAAACCGGTTCCCCGTGGTGTTTCTCTTCATCGCGATGCCGTTCGACGACTACGACGTGAACGTCCATCCGACGAAGATCGAGGTGCGGTTCTACAACGCCAACCTGGTCCACTCGCAGGTGCTCGGGGTCCTACGAGAGCAACTGCTCGGCACAGACCTCAACCTGCCCGCGCAGTTGCCCGCCGAGACGCTGTCCGGCGTAAACGCCGAGCGCGCCGGCCGGCAGGCCCGGAGGCAGCAGATCGCCGATGCGATGGCGGAGTTCTTCAAGAAACACCGCCCGGCCCAGCAACAGCAGTTCGACCTGCGCGGGGAGAGCCCCGGCGAGCGCCGGGCACCCGACCCCAAGAGAACGACGGCGGACAGGTCCGACCCCGCCGTAGCGCCGCCCCTGCCTGATACCAGGTATATCCAGATCCACGACAGCTACATCGTCGAGCAGACGGAGGATGGTTTCGTCATCATCGACCAGCACGCCCTGCACGAACGAATGCTCTATGAGACCCTGCAGCGGCGGTTGCAGCGGGACAACCTCGAATCCCAAAGGCTCCTGCTGCCCGAGAGTATCGAGGTGACGGACGCCCAAGCGGGGGCCCTCGAAGGCCACGCCGATCTATTAGCCCAGTTGGGAATCGAGCTGACGCCGTTCGGCCCGAGGGCCTACGCCGTGCAGACCTTCCCCACCCTGCTGGCGAGCGTCTCGCCCGTCGAGTTCGTTCAGGACCTCATTGATCTGCTCGTCGAGCGGGGCGACGCCGTGGCCAAGCAGGACCTCTGCAACGAGATCCTCAGCATGGCGGCCTGCAAGGCGGCGATCAAGGCCGGCCAGAGGCTCACCGACAGTGAGATCGAGGAGCTTCTCGCCGACCGCAGGCGGTTCGAATCGACGAGCCGATGCCCGCACGGACGGCCGACGACAATCCGATTCTCAATCAGCGAGCTGGAGAAACAGTTCAAGAGGACCTGATGGGCAAATGGTGGCTCCTATTGGCGGCGCTGGCGCTGTGGCTCGCTGGCGGATACGCGATGCTCAAGCCCGGAGAGGCAGAGGCAGGCACGAGCGGACAAGGCCCCAGACAGCCGTCACGCATCGTTTCCATGGCACCGAATCTCACCGAGATTCTTTTTGCCCTCGGACTGGGCGACAGAGTAGTCGGCGTGACGCAGGACAGCGACTATCCCCCCGCCGCCCTGAACAAGCCGAGAGTCGGGACGTTCTGGCAACCGAACATCGAGGCGATCATCGCGGCCAAGCCCCACCTGGTCGTGACATTGGCCTTCGAGCAACAAAGAGAGCTCGCTCGCCGACTCGTGCGCATCGGCTATGACTGCCTGGTAGTGGACATCGAGAAGATTGACGGCCTTTTCACAACAATCGCCGCCATCGGCAACGCTGCCGCCGCCAACGAGCAGGCTCGGGGGTTGTCAGGCCGCATCAAAACACGGATACACCGGCTCCAGGAGGCGACCGCGGGCTTACCCACGGTAAAGGTCCTCTGGGTCGTTCAGAGAGAGCCGCTCCGCATCGCCCCCAGGGACACGTTCATCAACGAGATGATCGAGCTGGCGGGCGGCGAGAATGCCGTCGGCCCGACCCTTCGCAACTATCCGCCCATCGGCGCCGAGCAGGTGATTGCGGCCGGACCGGAGGTCATCATCGAGCCGCTCATGGTGCAAGGATCGCTCGACGGGCAGCGGCGCCAGGCGTTCGCCTACTGGGCGAGGTTCACGAATGTTCCGGCGGTCGTCAACAAGCGGATCTATGTGATCGATGGAGACGTGGTCTCCCGGCTCGGCCCCCGACTGCCCGAGGGCGTCGAGACCATCGCGAAATGCCTTCGACCCGAGCTGTTTGGGGCCCCCCAACGCGAAATGATGCGTTTGGGAACCCTTGGAGACTGAGACCGTGCGTCCGCCCCTCTCGCCGCGAACACTGCTGACCAGGACCGGCATGGCCGTCGTGCTGCTTGTCTTGGTCATGCTCTTTTGCTCGCTGGTCGGACCCCAGGCCATTTCCCTCAAGGCGGTTGTGAGCACGCCGGCGAACTCGGCGATGCCAAGCCCCGATTATGAAATCTTCGTTCGCGTCCGAGTGCCGCGCATCATCCTGGCCGCACTGGTGGGGGCCGCTCTGGCCAGTGCCGGCGTAACCTTCCAAGCCCTGCTGCGCAACCCGCTGGCCGATCCGTACATCCTCGGTATCTCCAGCGGCGCCGGTCTGGGCGTGATTCTGGCCATCATCAGCGGCATCGGCTGGACTTTGTGGGGCCGCTCGCCGGTCGCGGTGTTCGCCTTCATCGGGGCTCTGGGGACCGTCTGGCTGGTTTGGGGCATCGGCCGCATCACGGGCAAATACCACGTCACCGGCCTGCTTCTGGCCGGCGTCGTCGTCAACGCGTTCCTCTCGGCGATGATCATGTTCCTGACCTCCATCGCCAAGAGCCAGCAGCTTCATGCGACGATCTTCTGGCTCATGGGCAACATGACAGAGGAGGATTTCCTCGTGCTCTGGGTTGGCGGCGGCTGCATCGTGGCCGGCATCGTCGGCCTGTTCTTCCTCAGCCCGCAGCTCAATGTCATCAGCGTCGGCTATCACGACGCCAAGAGCGTCGGTATCCCGGTCGAGAAGATTGAACTTGCCGCCTTTGCCATCTCGGCGTTCATCACGGCCGTTGCCGTCAGCCTCAGCGGCCTTATTGGCTTTGTCGGCCTCATCATCCCGCACGCCGTGCGGCTTGTGTTTGGGCCCGACCACCGCCAATTGCTGCCTTTGAGCGCTCTGGCGGGCGCCATGTTCCTGGTCCTGGCGGATACCGTCGCCCGCACGATCGTAACGCCGGCTCAGTTGCCGGTCGGGGTCATTACCGCCATCTTGGGTGGCCCGTTCTTCCTGATTCTCCTGGTCAAGTATAGCAGAAAGGTGTACTGGCTCGCATGACATCGGCGATCCAAGCAGAGCACGTTACGTTTGGCTATGGCCGGGACAGGCCGGTTCTGCGAGACGTTGGCTTTGAGGTCCAAGCCGGGACGTTTCTGGCCATCGCCGGCCCCAATGGAGTCGGCAAAAGCACCCTCATCAACATCTTGGCCGGCCTGCTCCGACCCCAATCCGGCGAAATCCTGCTGGAGGGTGCGAACTTGCGATCCTGCAGCGTGCAAGACATCGCCCGGAGAGTCGCCGTTGTCCGACAGGAGTTCATCCCTGCCTTCGGGTTCTCGGCGATCGAGACAGTCCTGATGGCCAGAACGCTCCACTACGGCCGGCTCGGTTTCGAGAGCGGGACCGACAGAGAGCTGGCGAGGCGAGCAATGGAACTTACGGCTACGACCGAATTCGCCTCCCGGACGCTCGGCAGTCTCAGCGCAGGTGAGCGCCAGCGGGTTTTCATCGCCAGGGGTCTCGCCCAGAATACACCGATCCTGCTGCTGGATGAGCCGACGTCCTTCCTCGACTTGAAGCACCAGGTCCAGATCTATGACCTGCTGAAATCCATCCAGACCGACAAGGGGACGACCATCGTCGCGATCACCCATGACATCAACCTGGCCACCCAGTACTGCGATCAGACACTGCTGCTGTATCCGCTCGGCAGCGAGCCCGTCGAACACCCCTCCTACCGCATTGGAAAGACTACCGAAATCCTCACGCCCGAAGAGGTCGAACGAGCCTTCGATGTCCGCGTATTTTCAGCAATCATGGGCAATGAGAGGTTTCTAATCCCGTTGGGCGCCAGGGCGGGTAACTCGAACCTCCCCGGCCGCGCATCGTGAGTGCCGTCTCGGGGATAATCGTAAGTCCTATATTGTCAATGCTTTAGGCCGATCGGAAAAGCCTCATCGCAGGTGTGACGCATTTTTTGACTTTTCAAAGCTCCGGGTTGCTCATTTGGGCTATGACGGAGACATAGGCTGTGGTATAATACATAGTTCTATAGGTACAGTCGTGCTATCTGTGCATATGAGGTGAGTATAAGTGGCAGAGAAACGAAAGAAGACGCCCAAGACAAACGGCGAAGAACAAACGCCGAAGTCGCGACTCAGTCCAGCGGATCTCCGGCATTTCCAGCAGTTGTTGCTTCAAAAGCGAACAGAGCTCCTGGGCAATGTGTCGAAGATCGAGGGGGAGGCCTTGCGGCAGTCCAGGCTCGATGCCAGCGGCGATCTGTCGAGCATGCCCATTCACATGGCCGATCTCGGGACGGACAACTTCGAGCAGGAATTCTCCCTGGACTTGATGGATAGCGAGCGCAGGCTCCTGGTCGAGATGGAGGACGCGCTGCACCGAATCGAGACGGGAACCTACGGAATCTGTGAGGGTACGGGCAAACCCATCTCCAAGGCAAGGCTCGAAGCTCAGCCCTGGGCGCGGTACTCCGTCGAGTACGCCAAGATGGTCGAGGAGGGGCGTGGAACGGAAGGCCAGTAGCCGGTGGCTGGCGACGAGGTTGAATCGGTAGCGAGAAAGTTGGATGGAAGACCGAGACCAAACCAGCCTGAACAAGCCCGCTGAGTACCTGCGGTTCACGTGCCCAACCTGCAAACGCCGGGTAAGCGCGCAGAAAGAAGCCCCCCTGACACTGCCTGAGTTCTTTCCCTTCTGCAGTGAGCGGTGTAAGATGATCGATCTGGGGGCTTGGCTCGACGCCGAATACCGGATTCCCAGCAAGCCGGATGACCAGTCCGATCTTCCCACGGAAAGGGACGCCTCAGCCGACGGTGAAGATTCTCCCCGGTAGCACCGCCGAACGGAATCCTATAGACGGCTCACGGAATACGCAGTAACATACCCTCGTTTTCACGGCCATTTAAGGTCAGGATGATGCCATACTGTGCATTGGGAAGGAACTGGTATGGTCGACGAAAAACCCGTGCTATCCCTCAGCAGTTCTCTATTCCCCAGGATCTTTCAAGCCTTTCGCATGGCGATCCAGCCTTCGAAACTGGCCATCGCCTTCGCCGCTCTGACGATTGTATGCCTGACCGGCTCAATGATGGATCTCAGTCGAACCGTCGTCGTCGGTAGTTACGCGGTAGCTCTGCCCAGGGGGGCTTCGACCGAAATCCTCAGGAATCAAAACGCCACCGAACTCGATGTCTATCTGCGGCCCGGCGCGAGCCTGAAAAACTTCATCGAATCAAGAGCGGCTACGAATCACCGCACCGGCGTCTTCTGCACGCTCTGGCGCTTCGGCGTCAAGGAATTCCACGGCGTCCTGGGCGGCGTCTTTTCGGGCGATATCCCCGGCGTCACCCGCTGCCTCGGCGACTGCGTCAAAGCCCTGACTTGGGCCTTCCGCTGGCACACCCCGTACAGCATTGTCTTCTTCACCGTTGCCTTCACCGTCCTGTCGCTGGCCGGGGGGGCCATCTGCCGCATCGCCGCCCTGCAATTCACGCGGGCCGAAAGACCGGGTCTGATCCAAGCGGTGCATTTTGCCCTGCGAAGGCCCGCCAGTCTGCTCGGAGGCCCAGTTATCTCGCTGGTCCTGATCCTCGTCTTTGGTGCGCCGATTATGCTCATGGGCCTGGCAGGCAATCTCCCGGTCGTCGGAGAACTGTTGATGGGCCTGTTCCTGTCGTTGGCGTTTGTCGCAGCCTGTGCCGCCACCGTCATTCTTGTCGGCGCGACCGCCGGATTGGGCCTGATGTCCCCGGCGGTGGCCTACGAGGACTCGGACAGCTTTGACGCGATCAGCCACTCCCTCAGCTACGTCTACGCCAAACCCTGGCACATGGGCTTCTACTCGATCATCGCCGTCGTCTGTGGCGCCGTCTCCTACGTTTTCGTGCGTCTGTTCGGGTTTCTCTTGCTGTGGACAACGTATCGCTTTCTGGAGATCGGCTTTCTGAGACACGATGAGAAACTCCACACGATTTGGCCGGAGCCGACCTTTGCCAGCTTCCTCGGACCGGCCGGCGCCCTGCCCGACGCATGGTCCTTATGGCTGGCCGCGTGGCTCGTCCGTATCTGGGTCCTCGCCGTCATCGGAGTGATGGTTTCCTTCGTGATCAGCTTTTACTTCTCGGCGAACACGATCATCTATGCCCTGATGCGCCATCGCGTGGATGGGACCCCGTTGGAAGAGATTTACCTCAGCCCCAGTAAAGCATCCGCCGAGCCTCTGTCATTCGAGCCAGCCGCCTCCAAACCCACAGCAGAGGCGAACGGCGGATCGCCGCAGGAATCGGAAACGTCCGAATAGACCGCCCCTACAGGCTCGGTCGTGGCACCCCCGGCGCAGTGAATCCGGGTGCAGACTCAACCGGTTCGCTGTTCGTGCCGATGATCCTATATGTCCGACGGATACCCCCAGGCTGACAAACAGGATACCGATGGCCCGCGTTCGCGCTTCTCCATCTCCGGCGCCAGTTTTCTGCTGGCGTTCCGTAAGCCGCTGATCATCCTGGCCCACATCGCGGCATTTGCCGCCTCCTTGGTGTTCGCGTTTCTCGTCGCCGGCAACATGCAGATCAGGCGGGAATGGCTGGTCGAGCAGTACCCCTTTTTGCTGCTTTTCTTCCTGTCCGTCAAACTGCCGGTCTTCGGACTGTTCCAGCAGTATCGCGGCTGGTGGCGGTACGTCAGCATTTCCGATCTCGTCGGCATCCTGAGGGCCTCCCTCGTCAGCACGCTAATCATCGTCACGATCTGGTTCGCCGTGGTCCTGCAGATTCCGGCGCTGCGCCACAGCCTGCCCCCCGCCATTGCCGCCATCAGCCAGGGCGTCTTCATGGCCGACCTGTTCGGCACGATCCTGCTGCCGGCGGGCCTGCGGATGATCATCCGCCTCTACCATGAGGACTTCTGCGCCACCGAGAGCCGGCGGCTCAAGCGCTTCCTGATCGTCGGCGCCGGCAACGCGGGAGAGGCCCTGCTCCGCGAGATCCTGCGCATGCCGGTCGTCCAATACGAGACGATCGGGTTCATCGATGACGACCCGGTCAAGCAAGGCATCCATATCCACGGCGTCCCCGTGCTGGGAACAGTCGAGCAGTTGCCCAAGATCTGTGCCGATCGCACCATCGAAGAGATCGCTATCGCCATGCCCTCGGCAACGCGGCCGCAACTGCGCCGGGTCATCCACGTGTGCGAGGGCACCAAGATCCGGTTCCGCACGGTCCCGTCCATCACGGACATCGCTTCCGGCAAGCTGCGCGTCTCCCAGATTCGCGACGTCGATATCAACGACCTGCTCGGGCGCGAAGTCGTCCGGCTCGACCTGGATCTGATCCGGGCCTTCGCCAGGGACAAGACCATCCTGGTCACGGGGGCCGGCGGGTCCATCGGCTCCGAAATGTGTCGCCAGATCGGCCAATTCGAGCCGAAGCTGCTGCTGCTCGTGGAGCAGGCGGAGAACCCCCTCTTCTACATCGAGCGGGACCTGCGCCGGCAGTTCTCCGGCCTGTCCACGAAGCCGTTGATCTGCGACATCACCGATCGGGCCCGGGTGGAAGCAATCTTCGAGCAGTACCAACCCCAAGTCGTCATCCACGCCGCGGCGCACAAGCACGTCCCGCTGATGGAGCTCAACCCCTGCGAAGCCGTCAAGAACAACGTCCTGGGCACACAGACGGTCGCCGAGGCCGCCGACAAATACGCCGCGACGAACTTCGTCATGATCAGCACCGACAAGGCCGTCAATCCGACGAGCATCATGGGCTCGTCCAAACGGATCGCCGAGATGTACATCCAGGATCTGGGCAGAACCAGCAAGACCCAGTTCGTCACCGTCCGGTTCGGCAACGTCCTCGGCTCCGAAGGCTCCGTAGTCCCCATCTTCAAGAAGCAGATTGACGCCGGCGGCCCCGTCACGATCACCCACCCCCAGATGCAGCGGTACTTCATGACCATTCCAGAGGCCAGCCAGCTCGTGCTACAGGCCGCCACGATGGGCAAAGGAGGCGAGATCTTCGTCCTCGACATGGGCGAGCCGGTCAAGATCGTGGACTTGGCCAACATGCTCATCACGCTCAGCGGCCTGCGTCCCGGCGAGGACATCGAGATCGCCTTCACCGGCCCCCGCCCCGGCGAGAAGCTCTTCGAGGAACTGCGGATCGAAGGCGAGGACATGCAGCAGACCGGCCATCCCAAGATGCGCATCTGGAAGAACATCCCCATGGACCGCCGCAAGCTCCACGCGGGCATCGCCGACCTGATCGAGATCGCCCAACGGCAGGATCACGGTCGGCTGACCGCCAAGATCAAAGATCTCGTGCCGGAGTACACTCCCGGCAACCACGGCGGACGCGCATAAAAAGAGCCACCCTTTCGAGCGGCTCCTTTAATCCAATCCTTTGGCCTTGCCGACAGAATCGGTCACATCCTACAGTTGCCCGTTCCCTTCGGGCTCTTCCTGAGAGCGGCGGTAGCCATCCTGGCCCGGCTTCCCGAACGCCTCGGATCGCGTTTGGGATTCCCCCATGCTCTCCCGCGGATGTGAATCCTCATAGACTTCCTTAAGCTTTCTCGTCGTCAGATGCGTGTACACCTGGGTCGTCGAGAGAGACTGATGTCCCAGCAGCTCCTGCACGCTGCGCAGGTCCGCCCCGTTGTTGAGCATGTGGGTGGCAAAACTATGCCGCAGCGTATGGGGGCTGATCGCCGGATCGAGACCCGCCATCTTCAGGTACTTGTCCATCTTGCGGCGGACGCTCCGCGTGCTCAGGCGCTGCCCGTGCTTGTTGACGAACAGCACGCGCGCATCGAAGTGATTGTTGTTCTGGGCACGCTTATTGCGAAACTCCATGTAATGCTGGATCGACTGCAGAGCCGACGAGCTGATCGGCGTGATTCTCTCTTTCTTGCCCTTGCCGCGAATGTGGAGGACCTCACTGAGGAAATCGATGTCGTCCATATTCAGCGAGACCAGTTCGCTCACCCGAATTCCCGTGCTGTACAGAGTCTCGAGGATGGCCTGATCCCTTGCTCCGAGCCAGCTATCTGTCGGCGGGGTCTCCAGGAGGCGTTTCACCTCCTCGTATTCGAGGAAGCGCGGCAGTTTCTTGTCCTGCTTCGGCGTGCGAATCGCCGTCATCGGGTTGGAGCTGACGCGATTCGTCTTCACGAGGAACTTGTAGAAGCTGCGCAGCGTCGCCAGCTTGCGGGCGATCGTCGCTTTGGAGTAGGCTTTCCCATTCAAAAAGGCCAAGTAGACCCGCGCCTCGTCGACGTCCACGGCCAGCAGCCGCTGATCGACATCCTGCTCCGTCTGTGTCGCCACGGCGGTCGCGGTGTCCCCTTCCGGGTGAGACATCCCCATGGCAAAACTCGGCACTTGGGGAACCGAGCTCTGCCCCATCGGCAGACCCTCGACCGGTGATCCATTCGACCCAGGCGATCCATTAAGAAGGAAATCGGCGAACTGCGCCAGGTCAGCCCCATAACACTTGGCCGTATGTTCGGAGAACCGTTTCTCAAACTTCAGATAGTGCAGGAACTCCTCGACCGTTACGCTGCCTTCGTCCATGGTCCACCTACCTATTCGATCCATTGGTATCATTGACCACCTTTGTTCCTAACCAGCATCGATCCCACAAGACCCGGTTGGGACCCCCAACACGATGCGTCGCATTTGAGAGCCCTTCTGCGAAAACGCTTCGCACGGGTCACAGGGTTCCCCCGCGCCGCACTACGGCACCGGCGGCCCCTGCCATAATGTCCTGACGTCCGTGTCCTCTCGAAGAAGCTGTTCGGCGCAGCCAATCAGAGACTGCGTCAGTTTGAAGCTGATCACCGCGGCGTCAAACCAGTCAAAATCCGTCCGTCGATCCTTGGCTTGGTCGACCAGCGCATCGAGCAACTCGTCCTCCCGCCCCTGTTCGTAGCGGAAGATATACTTCTCTGCCCCTTTGTTGAGCACCAATTGTCGCTGTGGTCTTTTCATGCTAACGCTTTTATCGGCCAATGGGGCGTCCGCCTTTACAAAATATGGATCATCCGACGTGCCATTTATGCGGTCCATGCGCAGGAATGAGGTGTGGGACCGCCGCCAACGCCCGCGCCGGCGGCGTCCGCATAATGCTCATAATGCTCTTAGAGTGGTTCCGGTCGGATGTGGAAGTACGTGATCTCGCCCCGCCGCTCCGACGTGACGGCCCCCCGGCTCTGTAGGTGGGCCAAGTGGTTGAGGACCTCGTCACGATCCATCGCCAGACCGGTGCAGATGTCCTCGACGGAGCAGGGCCGGCGTTTTAACACCGACACAACGTCGGCCTCCGCACGCTTCTCGTGCCGTTCGTTCCCCACGGGCGGTGCCCCGATCACCTCGCAGTGGCCACCGATCTGCCGGGCAATCGCATCAAGTGTCTCCGCGGGCACAGCCTGAACGTCCCGCTCCGCCGGCGGCCGGACCGCCGTATTGAGATGTACCTTGTCCGGACGGGTCCGCTGAATCAGGCCCTTGATCTTCTCGATCTGCTCGGTCCCCGTGTTCACGCCGGCCACCAGGAAGACCTCCAGCCAGATCTCGCCTTGGAATTCCCGGCGAAACTGTTCGAGGCCAGAAACCAGCTTTTCAATGGTGATACCGGGGGCCGGCCGGTGTACGGCCTCGAAAACGGCCGCATCCGCGGCGTCGAGAGTCGGGCAGACTACGTCAGCTTTCGCACACTCGGCCCGCACATCGGCCCGGTACAGCAGCGTGCCGTTGGTCAGGATTGCCACGCGAATATCGGTGAGCCGCCGAATGCCGTCGATCAGATCGCCCAACCGGATGTTCAGCGTAGGCTCGCCCGATCCGCCGATGGTGATGTAGTCGGCGTTCAGGCCCACCTTCAGCTTGTCCTCCAGCTCGGCGAGCACCACCTCGATGTCGACGAAGTCCCGGCGCACGACGCTCTTTTCGGTGGTCCTCCCGACCTGGCAGTAGATGCAGTCCAGCGTGCAGATCTTCGCCGGAACGATATCGACGCCCAGACTCAGACCCAGCCGGCGCGACGGCACCGGGCCATAGGTGTACGAAGTCAGTTTAGCTTTTGCGATACCCATAGGTAATCTCGAAAATACGACAGCACGCCCGCACGAGGTCTTCCAGCCAATCCAGCGGGAGCATCGAAGCGGCATCCGACAGGGCCTTCTCCGGCTCGGGATGCACTTCTAAAAATAATCCGTTCGCACCAGCGGCTACGGCGGCCCGCGCCAGCAAAGGCGCCATTTCCCGCCGCCCTCCGCTGGCCGATCCCAGCCCGCCCGGCTGCTGCGTGCTGTGCGTCGCATCGAATACCACCGGGCAGCCGAACTGCTGCATCACGGGAATGCCGGTCATGTCGTTGACAAGGCGGTTATAGCCAAAAAAGGTGCCCCGCTCGGTCAGGATGACCTTGTCGTTCTTGCAGGCCCTGATCTTATCTACGACGTTGCCCATCTCGGCGGGCGAGAGGAATTGGCCCTTTTTGACACTGATAGGCCGGCCCGTCTCGGCACAGGCACAGAGCAAGTCCGTCTGGCGGCACAGGAACGCCGGGACTTGCAGGCAATCGACGGTCTCGGCCACCTCAACCGCCTGGGCCGGCTCGTGGACATCCGTCATTACGGGCAGACCCGCCTTGGCTCGGACCTTCGCCAGAATCCTCATGCCTTCGGCCAGCCCCGGACCCCGGAAGCTCGAAATGCTGCTGCGATTCGCCTTATCGAAGCTGGCTTTGAAAACGATCCCCGCGCCCGTGGACTCGGAGATCTGCACCAGCCGCTCGGCGATGTGCAGGCAGATGTTCTCACTTTCGATGACACACGGCCCTGCCATTAGAAACAGCGGCTTATCCAAGCCGACCTCGATCTTGCCAATCTTGAAGCTCATCCTTGTTGTCACTCCTCGAGATAGACCTCCCGCCGCTCTCGTCCGAGCCGGGATAATCCTTGATCGATCAGGCTGGCGTAGCTGTCCATCGTGTGAGGCACGCGCGCCAGCCCCAGCATCTCCTGCACTTGCGAGATCGTGCCGGAGTCCGGCCCTTCGATCTCCACGAAGGTCCCCAGCAAAGGCAGTTCGTCGAGGGCCACTTCACAGTCGTGCAGCCGCCAGAGGCAACGCCTCTTGTTGAAGGCGAGAACCTTCTGGTAGCCGAGCGCCGCCAGGAGCAACTCGGCGGTACCGGCGTCATTGACTCCCAGCTCTATTTCCGTACGCTTCTTGTAGTCGTCCTGCCGCTTGGGGCCTTTGTACGCCAGGATGAGCCGCTCGCGTGGCCCGATCTTCTCGCGGCGCAGGCGAAGGCACTCGTCGGCTCGGGTGAGCCTTCTGTCGGCCGTATCGAAGTAGGCGTCCGTCTGCACCGTTTCTCTCACGAACGATGCGCTGCATTCGCGGAGCCTTCGTCCGACGTCCTCCAGCGAATCGACCTTCAGCTTGGCCTCAATCTCCTCGTGCATATCAGACCACGATGCTGACAAGCCTGCCCTTGACGACGATGACCTTCTTGGGCGCCTTGCCGGCCAGGGCGGAGACGACCTTCTCGCAGGCGAGCGCCTTGGCCTTGACCTGCTCGTCGTCCATCTCGGCGGGCACCACGATACGGTCTTTGACTTTGCCGTTGACCTGAACCGCCAGCTCAAGCTGCTTGTCTTTGGCGAGTTCTTCATTGTACTTCGGCCAAGGTTGATGAGCGAGGCTCTCGCGGTGGCCCAGCCGCTGCCAGAGCTCCTCGGCTATGTGCGGAGCGAATGGCGCCAAGAGCAGGACAAACGGCTCAACGATGGATCGGGGTCTAACCTCCTGTTTTGCCAAGTGATTGACGAAAATCATCATGGCGCTGATGGCCGTATTGAATCCGAAGGTCTCGATGTCGCCGCCGACTTTACGGATCGTCTGGTGCAACAGGCGAACCGTCTCGTCGTCCGGCTGGGCCTCCTGGACCGTCTGCGCCAGCGCGCCCGTCTCCTCCACCACGACCGTGCGCCAAGCCTTTTGGAGGAACCGGGACACGCCTTGCACACCCTGCATGCTCCAGGGCTTCATCGCTTCGAGCGGGCCCATGAACATCTCGTAGAGCCGCATGGAGTCGGCGCCGTATTCTTCGATGACCTGGTCCGGGTTGACGACGTTGCCGCGGGACTTGCTCATCTTCTGGCCGTCTTCGCCCAGGATCATGCCCTGGTTGATCAGTTTTTGGAACGGCTCCTTCGTGCTGACGTAGCCAAGGTCGTACAGGACCTTGTGCCAGAACCGCGAGTAAAGCAAGTGCAGCACGGCGTGCTCGGCCCCGCCGATATAGAGGTCCACCGACATCCAGTATTTTTCCTTCGCCGGGTCCCAGCCCCGCGCGGAGTTCCGCGGATCGAGGTAGCGCAGGTAATACCAGCAACTGCCCGCCCACTGCGGCATCGTGTTCGTCTCCCGCTGGGCCTTGGTCCCATCCGGCAGCGTGACATGGAGCCAATCGGCCGCCTTCGCCAAGGGCGACTGGCCCGTCCCCGGTGGCCGGTAGTCCTCGACCTCCGGCAGCAGCAGCGGCAGCTCATCCTCGGAAAGGCCGATGATCCGTCCATCCTCTGTATGGAGAATCGGAAACGGCTCGCCCCAGTAGCGCTGGCGGCTGAAGAGCCAGTCCCGCAGCTTATAGTTGACCGCCTTTTTGCCCTGCCCGCGTTCCGCGAGCCAGGCCGTGATCTTCTCTTTGAATTCGGGCGTCGGCAGCCCGTTGAACGAGCCGCTATTGATCGCCCTGCCGTTGCCCGTGAAGCAGAATTCCCCTCGTCGGACCAGTTCCGCCTCCTGCGGGTCCGGCGGCTCCACCACCGGAATGACCGGCAGGCCGAACTTCTTGGCGAACTCGTAGTCGCGGTCATCGTGGGCCGGCACCGCCATGATCGCCCCGGTGCCGTAGCTGATCAGGACATAGTCGCTGATCCAGATCGGGATTTTCTCCTGGTTGACCGGGTTGACGGCACAGGTCCCGGTGAAGACGCCGGTCTTTTCCTTGGCCAGGTCCGTCCGGTCGAGATCGCTCTTGCGGGCGGCAGCTTGGCAATACTCCTGGACCGCCGCTTTCTGGGCCGGCGTCGTAATCACGTCCACCAGCGGATGCTCCGGGGCGATGACCATGTAGGTCGCTCCGAAGAGCGTATCGGGGCGGGTTGTGAAGACCCAGATGTCCTGTGTGGCACCCCCGCTCTCGGGGGTGTTCCCCGCAATCTGGAAGCGGACCTCCGCACCGACGCTCCGGCCGATCCAGTCCACCTGCAATTTCTTGATCGACTCGGTCCAGTCCACCTGGACCAGGTCTTCCAGCAAACGGTCGGCATACTTCGTGATCCGCAGCATCCACTGCCGCATGGGCCGGCGCACCACGGGATGGCCGCCGCGCTCGCTGACGCCCCCGATCACTTCCTCGTTGGCCAGCACGGTGCCCAGGGCCGGACACCAGTTCACCGCCACATCCGCCTGGTACGCCAGCCGGTGGTCATCCACGAACCGCCGTCGCTCCTGCTCGCTGAGACCCTGGGGGACCGGCAGTTGCTCGATGGGCTTCGCTTTCTGCTCGCGCTCGTCGAAATAGCTGTTGAAGAGCTTCAGGAAGATCCACTGCGTCCACTTGTAGTATTCGGGGTCGGTCGTCGCGATCTCGCGGTCCCAATCGTAGCTGAATCCGAGCGACTTGGTCTGCCGCCGCATGTTGGCGATGTTCTTGGCGGTCGTCAGGGCCGGGGCGGTGCCCGTTTTGATGGCGTGCTGCTCGGCGGGCAAGCCGAAAGCATCCCACCCGAACGGGTGCAGCACGTTGAATCCTCTCATTCGCTTATAGCGGGCGACGATGTCGCTGGCCGTGTAGCCTTCCGGGTGCCCCACGTGCAGGCCCTGGCCGCTGGGATAGGGAAACATGTCGAGCACGTAGTATTTCGGCCGGGACGCATCGCCATCCTGCGCCCG
The DNA here is from genome assembly GCA_026386805.1 of Phycisphaerae bacterium. GTDB lineage: Bacteria > Planctomycetota > Phycisphaerae > Sedimentisphaerales > Anaerobacaceae > PLanc-01. The sequence goes on from JAPLMX010000264.1 coordinate 29,489, forward strand.
AAACGTCTTGTGCTCTTCCCAGAACTTCTGCCACTTCTGCTCGATCTGCCTGAAGTTGTATGTGCCTTGCTGTACGTCCATCGATCTCAAGTGCCTCGTTCGAAATCTGCGTCGGTTCCCGCCACGCCACGGTCCGCATTTGGGGGAACCTTCAAAACCACGGGCTTACCACTGGAGTTTTGCAGAATGGATATTGGGCCTATATTCTTCAAGGAAATCTGTTTCACGATTTCCTTGAAGAATTGGCCTAACTTACGCTCTGTCAATGGGTTACTGTTTGGGAAGGAAAAATCGTGAAGCAGATTTTTCCTTCCCAAAGTAGGCCCAATGTCCATTCTGCAAAACTCCAGTTACAACCACACCGGGAGCCGTACTATACCCGATTTACCGTGGCCAGGGTAGGGAAAGTTCGCGCGGGGAGGCAGGAGCCCTGCCCCCGGCCAGTCGTTGGAGCAACGCGTGGGACTTGGCCGTCAGCGGCGCCGACGAAAAATGGGTACGTAAGGAACGGGGTCCTTCTTCGCCGCGCCGGAAATTGGGTTTGTTTCGCACGATAGCTCCGGGACCTGCGGCACGTTGGTAGCGGCGCTGGCCGGCAGTTCGTCGCCAGCGCCAATCCCCGAGCCGCAAGCGCCAATGGCCGAGTCGGAAGTCGGAAGTGCACAGTTGGAAGCAGGAGGATTCGATGCCTGGCCTTGCTCGCTTGACACTTCACACGTCAAACTTGAAACACCTCCGGAAATTGGGTTTGTTTCGCACGATGGCTCCGCTTCCCACGTCAAACGGGAGACTCCTTCCTGCTCGCGTAAGCGTCGCACGGTGCGCAGCTCGGCCATGGTCCGATACAGACTGTGCTCGATCCGCCGCTCGTACATCAGCAACCGATCGAGAATTCTCTCCTGCGCGAAGTCCTGCACAGCCCTCCGGCCGGCCGCAGGCCCTGCTCGGCCATCAGGGCGAGGAGCCGCGACGCCTGCTCGGGGGACAGGACCAGCTCCGGCGGCTCGCTGGGGTCCTCCACCTTGTCAAACGCCGCCGCCTGCAGCCGTTCGGCCCGGCGCAGCCGCCACGCGAGGCCGACGATCCGCTGGGCCAGCATGGACTCCATCTGTCCCGCTGGGGCCAGTTCCTCCAGCATCTGGTCCCGGTAGAACTCAAACTCCCCTGGGTCCTCCCCTTTGATGACCACCTCCTGCGCCAGCAGGCCGTGCCTGACGGCATTCTGTGCGACGGCGGCTTTGCCTTCCGGCGTACGCGGACCGGTGGACTTCTGGGCGTTGGAACGATTGGCAGACACTTGGGCGGCACTGGTCATGGTGATCCCTCCAAATGCAAGACTGACCATTTACCATGGACGATCGGCGGCCCCACGCGGGCCGCATGGTCTACAGGGTACAACCACCATGTGCGAATGTCAATAACAATATCCCCACAAAACACAATTGTTTGGTATTTCTTAAACCATTGTCCCACTGGCGGTAACGAACCCCGACGGAAAAAATGTAGCCCAGCCTTATCATTCCCGCGCAGGCGGGAACCCAGCTTCTTCCACCACGGAGACACGGAGAACGGAGGACAGGAGGCCGAAGGCGGCAGGCCGGAGGCCGTAGCTGAGCCCTGATCCCTGCCCCTTGCCTCACCGACTACCGGCTACTGACTACCGGTTTTTGATTTTTGATCTTTGCCTTTTGACTTCCTTTGCCCTATGATCTTGCTGATAGCGTTGACCGTGACGGCTTTGGAGGCCGAGAGATGATCTGGGCAGGGCACTTGAGGCAGTCCTGAGGGACAAGAGTTGGCATTGCATCCGCCAGGACCGTTGAGAAGGGAGCAGACGCATGGCCGAAGGCAAGCGATCTGAGGACGAAGCCAACCGGCTGGAGCTGCCGCCGGGCGTGAAGCTGCTGCGGACGCTGGAAGGGCACCGGGACGAGGTCAACAGTGGTGCGTTTGACCCCATGGGCCAGACGCTGGCCAGCGGGAGCGATGACAAGACGGTGAAGTTGTGGGAGCCAGCCAGCGGCAAGGTGCTGCCCGACGGCGGTAGGAGCGCACAATCTACTCAATGCCCGCTGAGCGAGTGAAATGCGGTCAAAAGAATGGAAGCAAACAGACGATCAGTCCGATAGAATAAGCATTGGTACAGAAAGAACTAGAAAGACATATGCCTATGGAGTTCTTGAGCCATGCAAGGCCAATGGAAAGAAGTCGTTCGTCTTCGGTTCAAGGGAGAGCGGTTTCGTGATCACGCTCTGGACTTGCTGGCACTCAGCGAGTTGAGTCAGTTTCAGAAGCTGGTTGCAGAGACCGCAAAATCCTTGTGGCGGGCAGCCAACCCCGACAGAGAGCGGTTACCGCCGCACTTTGAGCAGAGGACCCGCTTGTGCCTGAGACAGATTGAAGAAGGAAGTGCTGTTGCGCCTCTTGAGGTCTTTCTGGAAGAACCAGACCGGGACCAGATGGATCTCTGGGAAGAGGAACCCCAGGAGCCAGAGGAGATTAGTGGGGCAGTAGATATGGCCTACGAGGTGTTTGAGGCCATCGAGAGAAATGAGTCACTTCCGGACCGTTTTCCCAAACGCTTAGTTTCGGAATACACAAAGTGGGGACAGACCTTGGCTGCTGATGAGGTGGTTGAGTTCACTCCGTCGAACAGGACTGAGCCGGCACGGGTGTCAGCAGAAAATCGCCAACGCCTGGAAGCCTACGCCGAAATACCATACGAAGATGTGGTCGATATGGAAGGCGAGGTCTTCGAGGCGGATGTTCGCCAGAGAAGATTTCAACTGTGGAAAGACAACCAGAATGCCGTGACGGTATCTTTTAGCGAACAACAGGAGGAGATGGTGACCACCGCCCTGAAGGAGCATCGGTTCCTCCGTTTGCGCGTGGCAGGAAGAGGGGAGTACTCACCAGACGGACAGTTGTTGAAGATCATGGACGTTCAATCGCTCGATATCATTCGAACCCAGGTTTCCGAGTATGACAGGGGAATCCCTCCCATCGAGGAAGTCCTCTTGTCCCTTGCTTCTGAAGTCCCTCAGCAAGAATGGGACAACTTGCCACCAGACCTTACGGATGACCTTGATCGCTATCTTTATGGGACACCGCCAAAATGAAAAAGGTCTTTGCAGATAGCAATTACTGGATTGCAGTTGTCAAGCCGAAGGACCAGTGGTCAGAGACTGCCGACCGTGCACGCAAGAACGTGGGGGATGCAATCCTGGTTACTACAGATGAGGTGTTGATCGAGTTCCTTACTGCTTTGAGCCGTGGTGGTCCGTCCCTGAGGCGAGTGGCTGCTAAAATGGTCCGGGCGATTCTTGGCAATGCAAATGTCCGTGTCATTCAGCAGACGAGAGAAGGTTTCCTCAAGGGTGTGACTCGGTACGAAGAGCGAGAGGACAAGGAGTACAGCCTCACGGACTGCATCTCCATGAATGTGATGGAGTTGCACGCTGTGACGGAGGTTCTCACCAATGACCATCACTTCGAGCAAGAGGGTTTCACTGTCCTGATCAAAAAAGGCAACTGAACGGAATTCGCATTTCGAATTTGTTCTTCCGCAGGGCTTCGCCTATGATCTTGCTGACAAGATTGAGCGTGACGGCTTTGGAGGCCGAGAGATGATTTGGGCAGTGCACTTGAGGCAATCCTGAGGGATAAGAGTTGGCATTGCATCCGCCAGGACCGCTGAGAAGGGAGAAGACGCATGGTCAAAGACACGCGATCTGAGGGCGAATCTGACCGACGAAGCGAAGAAGAGACTCGTAAGCTGCCGCCGGGCGTGAAGCTGTTGCGGACGCTGGAAGGGCATCAGGGGTTGGTCCGGTGCCTGTCCTTCGATCCGTCGGGCCGGACGCTGGCCAGCGGTGGCGATGACGAGAAGGTGATTCTGTGGGATGTGGCCGACGGCAAGCGGCTGCGGACGCTGAAAGGGCACGAGGACTCTGTCTCGAGCGTGTCCATCAGTCGGTGGAATCGGAGGCTGGCCAGCGGCAGTCTGGACAATAGCGTGATTCTGTGGGAGGCGGGCAGCGGTAAGCTGCTGCAGACGCTGGAAGGGCACCAAGGCTTTGTGATGAGCGTGTCTTTTGATCCGTCGAGCCTAACCCTGGCCAGCGGCAGTGAGGACGGAAGGGTGATTCTCTGGGATGTGCTCAACAGCACACAGCGGCTAACGCTGGAAGGCCACCAGGGCACTGTCTATAGCGTGTCCTTTGATCCGTTGGGCCGGACACTGGCCAGTGGCAGTTTCGACTACACGGTCAAGCTATGGGATTCGGCGAGCGGAAACCTGCTGCGGACGCTGGAAGGGCACCGGGGCCAAGTCCTGAACGTGTCCTTTGATCCGTTGGGCCGGACGCTGGCCAGTGGCAGTTTCGACTACACGGTCAAGCTATGGGATTCGGCAGAGGAAGCCTGCTGCGCACCCTGGAAGGGCACACAGACGGGGTTGACTGTGTCAGGTTTTCTGCGGATGGACGGTTGCTCGCGTCCAAGAGCCGCGATGGCACCGTGCGGCTATGGCGGTGCGATACTTGGGAGACAGTCACCGCCATCCAGGAGCCAACGGATGCCAATCGTTGGATTCCCGCCCTGGCGTTTCATCCCACTCTGCCGTTGCTGGCCACGGCAGGTTCGACACTAGGGACCGCACGCGACAAGCGTGGCAAGCTGATCCATCTCTGGGAACTGGACCTCGACATCTTGCTGGGCCAGTGCGCCGGAGTGGCTCCGGAGCCGCAGGCGGTCCACCACACCACCGGCAAGATCGTCCTTGTGGGCGATCACAGTGTAGGCAAGTCCGCGCTGGGCCATCGCATGATTCATGGCCATTTCGAGAAACAGGCTTCGACGCACGGCCAGCAGTTCTGGGTCTTCCCCGCCTTGGGCAAGCGCCGTGCCGACGGTACCGAATGCGAAGCGATTCTCTGGGACTTTGCGGGCCAGCCCGACTACCGGCTCGTCCATGCGCTCTTTGTGGATGACGCCGATCTGGCGCTGGTGCTGTTCGACGCCTCTGACATCCGCGACCCGCTGCACGGGGTAGGCTTCTGGCTCAAACAACTCCAGACCGGACGGAGCCGCTGCCCCATCATTCTCGTGGGCGCACAGACGGATCGCGGGAGTTGCACGCTGACGCCGGCGGAGTTGAAGGCGTTCTGCCAGAAGCACGGCACTGCGGACCCGATCCACACGAGCGCGTTCACCGGCGCCGGTGTGGCGGAACTGGTCGAGCGGATGAAGGCCATGATCCCGTGGGACGACAAGCCTGCTACAGTCACGACCGCCACCTTCAAGCGGATCAAAGACTACGTGCTCGGCCTGAAAGAGGCCCAGACGCACGACCAAAGCATCGTCGCCCCGGCAGAATTGCGTCGCCGTCTGGAGGCCACCGATCCAGACTGGAGCTTCACCGACGCCGAGATGCTGACCGCCGTGGGCCATCTGGAGAACTACGGCTACGTGAAGAAGCTGCATACATCGAAAGGCGAAGAGCGGGTCCTGCTCGCGCCGGAACTGCTCAACAATCTGGCGTCGTCGTTCGTCCTGGAGGCGCGCCGGAATCAGAAGGGGTTGGGTTCGCTGGAGGAGAAACGATTGCTGAACGGCGGCTATGCGTTTCCAGAACTGGCCAGGTTGACGGAGGCCGAACGCGCCATTCTCTTAGACGCTGCGGCATTGCTCTTCTTGGAGCACAACGTCTGTTTCCGCGAGACGGACCCGCTGCGGATGGAGCCGTATCTGGTCTTCCCGGAACTGATCAATTTGAAGAAGCCGACAGAGGAGGAGAAGGCAACCGAGGATGGCGTGGCCTACACGGTGACCGGCCCAACGGAGAACGTGTTTGCCTCGCTGGTGGTGCTCCTGGGCTATACGCACACCTTCACGCGAACAAACCAATGGCAGAACAACGCCCGCTACGAAGTGGGCGAGGGCCTGGTGTGCGGTTTCCGGGAGGAAGCCGAGCGCGACGGCGAATTGGACTTCGTGCTTTGCTTTTGTCCCAAAGTCGGCCCGCCGGTGCGGACGCTGTTCCAAGGACTGTTCGAGAGCTTCCTCGCCCGGCGGAACCTGACGGTGATCCGCTATGAGCCGGTGCGCTGCACAAATCAGGATTGCGGCCACTTGCTGGACCGGTCCGTGGTACGTCAACGGATGAAAGAGGGTAAGACCTTCGCCTGCTGCAACGAGTGCGGCGAAAAGTTGGTGTTGCCGAAGATGGAGGAACCGATCCAGTTGACGCGGGAAGTCCAGGCCGAGGTTGAAACGCAACGCCGCACTGCTGAGCAACGGACTCGCTTCGAGCAGGCCATCTACCGTGTGCAAGCCTATGTGGCTGAGCAGAAGATCAACCCGCCGGAGTGCTTTATCAGCTACGCCTGGGGCGTGCCGGAGCACGAACGTTGGGTAGAGAAGCGGCTGGCGACAGATTTGCAGAAAGCGGGGATCGGCGTGGTGCTGGACCGCTGGGAGAACGACCGCGCTGGCAAGAGCGTGTCGCGATTCGTCAGCCGGATAGCCGACTGCGGGATTGTGATACCGGTCGGCACACCGCTGTACTTCCAGAAGTTCCAGAACAAGGTATCAAGTACCGGCAGCGTGGTTGCCTCCGAGGTGGACCTGATCAGCCAACGGCTCATGGGCACCGAGTCTGATAAGGAGACGGTCATGCCAGTCCTGCTTGCTGGTGAAAAGAAGACCTCGCTGCCTCCGCTGATGTGGGATCGGGTGCACCGTGACTTCCGGAACGAGTCCGCCTATTTCAGCACGGCGTTCGATGTGATTCTGGACCTCTATCACATATCCTGCCAGGATCCAGCCATTGCTGATCTGCAGGAGTCGCTCGGCGAACCTCGAATGAGGTGAGGAAGAACGAAAACGGCGGCGCACATCTGGCGGAAAATGGTAGAATGTCGGGATGCTTGGGCGGACCGGGCACAAGTGGCAGGGTGGGCGTTTGGTCGCGGAGATGGAGAAGGACATGGGAGCGATATTATGGGAAGACGCGGTTTCACACTCATTGAGTTGCTCGTGGTCATCGCGATCATTGCGATCCTGATGGCGGTTTTGATGCCGGCGTTGAGCCGGGCGCGGGAGCAGGGGAAACGGGCCGTGTGTTTGAGCAACGTCAAGCAGTTCGGCATTTGCTGGGTCCTGTACGCGGATGAGAACGATCAGCGGATCGTCAATTCCTGCACGGTGGAGAATACCGAGGGGCATACCGACCGGACGGAGCCTTGCTGGTGTATTTCCGGCCGGAGTACACCGATGAGCAGCGGATCGACGGGATTCAGCGCGGGGCGATGTGGCCCTATGTCAAGCAGCTCAGGATCTACAAATGCCCGACGGGCATCCGGGGCGAAGTGAATACCTATGCGATCGTCGATAGCATGAACGGGGCGATGTCGAGCATTCCGAACGTGCCGCTCAAGCTCTATATCAAGAGGAAGACCGACATCCCCCGGCCGGGCGAGCACATCGTGTTCGTCGATGAGGGCAAGACCAGCACGCAGAGCTGGACCATCTACTATGACCGGGCCTCGTGGTGGGACCTGCCGCCGGTCCGGCACGGGGCCGGCACGAACTTCAGCTTCGCGGATGGGCACGGGGAATACTGGAAGTGGCAGGACTTGCGGACCTTGAAGGTGTCCCAGCAGGAGGGTGACTGGCAGTCGCTGGTCAGTCTCCCGGACAATCCGGACATCCCGAGGCTCCAGCGGGGGGCCTGGGGCCAGCTCGG
>JAPLMX010000153.1 GCA_026386805.1 Phycisphaerae bacterium
GCTCAATTCCATCACGCCGGAGAAGATCCAGGATGCCTTGAAGGATGTTCGGGGCGGGGCCAAGATCACCGACCAGAACCCGGAGGACAAGTACAAGGCCCTGGAGCGCTACGGCATCGACTTGATCGAGATGGCCCGCAAAGGCAAGCTCGACCCGGTGATCGGGCGGGATGAGGAGATTCGGCGGTGCATGCAGGTCCTCAATCGGCGGACCAAGAACAACCCCGTCCTGATCGGCGAGCCGGGCGTCGGCAAAACGGCCATCGTGGAGGGCATGGCGCAGCGGATCGTCGCGGGCGACGTGCCGGCCGGATTGAAAAACAAGCGGATCATCGCCCTCGACATGGGTGCGTTGATCGCCGGGACGAAGTTTCGCGGCGAGTTCGAGGACCGGTTCAAGGCCGTGCTCAAAGAGGTGATCGGCGCCGAAGGGCAGATCATTCTGTTCATCGACGAGCTGCACATCGTCGTCGGGGCCGGAAAGGCCGAGGGGTCCATGGACGCGGGCAACCTGCTGAAGCCCCCGCTGGCTCGCGGCGAGCTCCGCTGCATCGGCGCGACGACCATCGACGAGTACCGCAAACACGTCGAGAAGGATGCGGCCCTGGAGCGCCGATTCCAGCCGATCATGGTCAACCCGCCGAGCGTCGAGGACACGATCGCGATCCTGCGCGGCTTGAAGGACCGGTACGAGACCCATCACGGCGTGCGCATCACGGATTCGGCCATTGTGGCGGCGGCGGTGCTGTCGAATCGGTACATCACCGACCGATGGCTGCCGGACAAGGCCATCGACCTGGTCGATGAGGCGGCCTCCAAGCTGCGGCTCGAGAATGACTCGCTGCCCGCTGAGTTGGACGGCATCCGCCGACGGATCATGCAGCTCCAGATCGAGCGCGAGGCCCTCAAGAAAGAGACCGACCCCGCGAGCAAGGAGCGGCTGAAACACATTGAGAAGCAGTTGGCCGACCTCCAGGAGAAGAACCGCACGCTGACCGCCCAGTGGGAGACGGAAAAGGGCGGGATCGATCAGATCAAGGCCCTCAAGCAGCAGATCGAAGAGGCCCAGCGGCAATTCGAGGACGCCCAGCGGCGCGGCGATCTGGAGAAAGCCGCACGCCTGAAATACGAGACGATTGTGAATTTGCAGAAGGAGCTTGGGCAAAAGGAGAAGCAGTTGGCCAAGCTGGAGCGGACCAAGATGCTCCAGAATGAGGTGACGGAAGAGGACATCGCGCAGGTCGTCTCGAAGTGGACGGGCGTGCCGGTGTCGCGCTTGCTCAGCGGCGAGCGGGAGCGGCTGATGCAGATGGAAGAGCGGATTCGCCTACGCGTGGTCGGCCAGGACGAGGCGGTCACGGCGTTGTCCAACGCGGTCCGCCGGAGCCGCTCGGGCCTGTCCGATCCGAACCGGCCCATCGGGACCTTCCTATTCCTCGGGCCGACCGGCGTGGGCAAGACCGAGCTGGCAAAGGCGCTGGCGGATTTCCTGTTCAACGACCCGAACGCCCTGGTCCGGATCGACATGAGTGAGTTCATGGAGCCGCACTCCGTGGCCCGGCTGATCGGTGCCCCGCCCGGCTACGTCGGCTACGAAGAAGGCGGTCGATTGACCGAGGCGATCCGGCGAAAACCCTACTCTTTGATCCTGCTCGACGAGATCGAGAAGGCCCACCCGGACGTGTTCAACGTCCTGCTGCAGGTCTTCGACGACGGCCGGCTCACGGACGGCAAGGGCCGGACCGTGGACTTCAAGAACACCGTCATCATCATGACCAGCAACATCGCCAGCCAGCAGATCCAGAAGCTGACGGAAGAACAGGGTGCCGACTGGGAGATCGAGGCCCACGTCAAGGACGTGCTCAAGCAGGTCTTCAAGCCGGAGTTCCTCAACCGGATCGACGAGGTCATTGTCTTCCACATGCTCACGCGGGACCACCTCAAGAGGATCGTCGATATCCAACTCGGCTACCTGGCCGACCGCCTCAAGGACCGCAAGATCAAGCTCGAATTCACGGACCAGGCCCGGGACCGGGTCATGGAGGAAGGCTACGACCCGGCCTACGGCGCCCGGCCGCTCAAGCGGACGATCCAGCAGCAGATCGAGAACCCGCTGGCGCTGGAACTGCTCGCCGGCAAATTTCTCGACGGCGACACGATCCAAGTCAACGCCGACGCCCACGGCTTCGTCTTCGAGAAGGCGAACAAGCCCTGATCCTACCGATCCGCAGATTTCGCGTGTGCGACTGACACGTGTGGTGGAACAGCCCCGGCTTGTCATGCTGAACGAAGTGAAGCATCTGGGCCACGAATTTAACCAACGCTTGTCATTGTGCTTGGCCCAGATCCTTCGCTGCCGCTCAGGATGACAGAAGGGGCGTGCTGGCGCCAGAAAGGTTGGCCACACACGATTCAGCCGATTTGCGCAGTTTTCCGTTTCAGGATTTGGTATAATCCTCATGTGGGCTTGCAGGTAGTGCTTCTGTCCGAGACCACGGGCGGCTATGAGTCCACGACCAGCCGGAAATTGCTCAAATCTGAGATCGACAAAGTCAAGAGTGAGCACCTGGAACTCTTGTATGGCATCATCAAGCTGCTTGAGAATGGCGTAGGCAAGAACATGACATCCGATCTTACTGAGGTCCAAGCAGCCAAAACCGACGCCCCTCTCGATTGGCATGATTTCGTCGCCAGTACGTATGGCTGCCTTTCCGACGCGCCCATTTCGCTTGTCCCCTCTTCTTCACCCCCCTCTTCATGAAGCTCGCGCCTTCTTGATCCTGCGCGGGGATTTCGCGGGAAACGATACGAGGCGTTCTGGATGCTCCTGTTCCTGCTTCCGCAGATCGGCGGCGATGGCATGCAGGTCATAATTGTGACGCTTCACATACTCCTGGCGAACTCGCCGGACTTCTTCGATAATTGGGTCTGACAACATGATCATGGCCTCAGAGGAACGAGATGCTGCCTCGTCGGAAGTCGATACTCACAACCTGCCCACGGAGAAAATCCAGGCCGAGAAGACCATCGACACTTGCACTCGGAGGAAGCGTGTGAGCCAATACTGGGAACTGATCGCGCTGCTGGCCCAATGAACTGATTCGAGCGACAGCAATACGAGGAGCGAATTCGACCCCGCTGCCTGTGGTAACCTGTATCCGATCAGGTGCCAAAGACGGGTCATATCCGACCGCTGTCAGCGGCGCAACATTGATCCTCGTCCCGGTGGCCCCAGTGTCTAATCTAATGCCAGACGCAGGACGATGCTGCCTGAAGGCCCGGACACTTCAGTATGAACGACAATGAGACCGTGTCCCGGGTCGAACGGGTAGCTCATAGGACTACCGCCGTTTCTTCTGGGATCTCGCCCGTGTAGACAATCGCGGATCGCTTCGGATGCCGCGAAACCGCCTTGCGGTAGACTTCATCCCGATCCTTGCTGTGATGAAGCACTCTGCCTCCCAGGACTTTGAGCGCCTCGTCCGTCTTTGGATCCTCGATCAGCACCCATTCCGATTCAAACTGCGACTCGATTTCCTCAATCGTCATTTCCTCGTTCATGGCGTATCTCCTGATGGAGCCATTATGCTCCTGCGCCAATGATTATACACCAAGGGCCGTAAATCGCAAACCATCGTCAGAGCCAACGGGGGTGCGGTCGGCATTCGGTGGCAGGTTCGGGCCGCTTCGTAGGGCGAGCGTCCCCGCTCGCCTATTCTGAGAACGCACGATCCTCGGACCCTACGAAACCCGTATGGATCGCCGCCGTGTTCAGACCACGTCCGGCAACGGAGCACGCACTCGTCACGAGAATGCACGCTCTGATCTTCACCAACCATGTCACGCATCCTGGCCCCGAAAAAAGCAATCCGCACCAACGCTCCGTCAGATTGCCCTGCGTCTGCGTAGCCAATCGAGAACCTGCTGGCGATGGAGTTGCTCGCCGGCAAATTCCTCGACGGCGACACGATCCGAGTCGACGCCGACGCCCACGGTTTCGTCTTCGAGAAGGCAAACAGCTCTTACTGAATTTCGCATAATACAGTGACAAGTCACTCAAAAAAAAGACCGGTGTGCTCCAAGAACCCGAACAGGAGTTGTCCGTTCTGTTGCACACGCTCCATGCCATCCTCCACCGCTTGCCCCACCTCCCCGAGG
>JAPLMX010000055.1 GCA_026386805.1 Phycisphaerae bacterium
CTACACCGCGCCGACGGCCATCCGCACCTTCATCAAGTGGGGCGACGAGTGGGTCGACAAATACGACCTCTCCAGCCTCCGCCTGTTGGGCACGGTGGGCGAAGGGATCAACCCCGAGGCCTGGATGTGGTATCACCGCAAGATCGGCGGCGAACGCTGCCCGATCGTCGATACGTGGTGGCAGACGGAGACGGGCGGGATCATGATGACCCCGCTGCCCGGCGCCATTGCGACCAAGCCCGGCAGTTGCACCAAGCCGCTGCCCGGCATCATTCCCGAGATCGTCGGCGAAGACCGCCAGCCGGTGCCCGTCGGCTCGGGCGGGTGGCTGACGATCGCCAAGCCCTGGCCGGCGATGCTCCGCGGCATCTGGGGCGACGACGAGCGGTACAAGATTCAGTATTGGACGGACGTGCCCGGCAAGTACCTCTGCGGCGACAACGCCCGCTGCGACGAGGACGGCTACTACTGGATCATGGGCCGCATCGACGACGTGCTGAACGTGTCGGGCCACCGGCTGAGCACGATTGAGATCGAGAGCGCCCTGGTGAGCCACGCCGCCGTGGCCGAGGCGGCGGCGGTCGGCCGGCCGCACGATATCAAGGGCGAATCGGTGTCGGTCTTTGTCACGCTCTCCGGCGGGTTCGATCCCTCCGAAGAGTTGCGCAAAGAGTTGAAGAACCACGTGCGCAAGGAGATCGGCGCGCTGGCCGTGCCCGACGACATCCACTTCACCACGTCGCTGCCGAAGACCCGCAGCGGCAAGATCATGCGGCGCCTGCTGCGCGACATCGCCGCCGGCCGCGAGACGGTGGGCGACACCTCGACGCTGGAAGACTACAGCGTGTTGGCAAGGCTGAGGACGGAAGACGAGTAATCATCGTTTGTAAAGCCGCGACCAGTGGTCGCGGTGGATTGGATTGCGGGACAACACGGCGTCGCCCATCCGCGACCGCTGGTCGCGGCTTTGCACAAGAAAGGATAAGTCCAGCGGGTAGACCCGATGCTTGGCGATTGGGTCCACCCGCTTTTTCAATATCCATCGTCTCCCCACTCCCTTTGGGAGAGGGGCAGGGGGTGAGGGGTAGGGGGTGAGGGGTGGAGGCGAAGAAAGCAGCCCCTTGCGATTTCACAATTGTCCACATTACCCAGATTTGGTGGCTGTCACCTTTTCTGGCTATGAACGCGAATTGGGCACCCTGCCGACGATACCGGCGAAGTTGCTTTCTGATGCGCATGCACTCGGGATTAACGTGAACGAGGCCGCCTGAATAATTGGGACGGGAAAACGGGGGACGGGAAAACGGGACATCACTAATTTCAGCCTAGATGCGGGAGGCGATCGATGGCTTTTCTTCCGTGTCCTTACTTGGAAACCGACGTGGAACTGAGCGACGATCGCGAGCGGCATATCCTCAGTCATCACCCTGATTTTGTGCGTAAGTTGAAAGAAGGAGAAGTTGAATGGCGGAAAAGCTGACTTTCCAGTACGACCGCGACGCGGATATTCTTAATATAGGCAACCGCGAACCCTATGCGGAGCAGGAATCCGAAGAGCTTGGCGACGACGTTGTCGCCCGTCTGAATCCGAGTAATGGCGAGGTGGAGAATCTGGAAGTAATGTTCTTTTCCACCCGTCTGTTGCGGAAGGACATTTTCGAGTTGCCGGTATCCGCCGAACTACATTTGGCGGCCCGAGTATAAGGAGGCGGCACTAACGTCACATGCCGCCCTCGCCAGCGAAACCATTTTCTATTGAGGAGCCCTAGCATGTCCACCGCTCAACCACCGGCCGCGACGCCTGCCCTTCCCGATCGAAGCACCCGGCTGATGCTCTTCGGCATCTTTCAGATTCTGCTTGGCTGCCTCTGCGGCCTGATGGGACTGATGATGGTCGTCGTCTCCGTACTGGGGCCAATGGTTAAGGCCGCTGGGGCGCCGCAGGGCGAAGCCATCAATGCACAGATGATGATTCCGGCCATGGTTCTTTACCTCGCGATGGCCGTGGCGCTGATCTGGCTGGGCGTCGGCTCGATCCGCGCCCGCCGCTGGGCCTGGACCCTGACGGTAGTTGTGTCGTGGATGTGGCTGATCATGGGCGTAACCGGGTGTGTTGTGTTCGTGCTTTTCGCGGGGCCGATGATGTCGGCAGCGATCGAACAGCAGCCGAAGATGAAGATGCCGCCGCAGGCGCTTGTGATTATGCGAATCATAACCGGTGCGGTGCTGGCCTGCATCTACATTCTCCTGCCGGCCATCTTTGTGATCTTCTACCACCGGGAGTCCGTGCGTGCCACCTGCCAGCGGCGCGATCCGCAAGTCCGCTGGACCGACCGCTGCCCCATGCCGGTGCTCGCACTGAGCATCCTCCACGCCTCGGGGGCGGCGTTGTACATGCCTTCGACGGCGGCCTACGGCTTTGTGATGCCGGTGTTTGGCGTATTTCTCTCCGGTGCAGCCGGCGCGGCGGTGATTCTATTGTTGACGTTGGCGATGGCATACCTTGCCTGGGGAACGTATCGGTTGCAGATGGCCGCCTGGTGGGGAACGCTGCTGCTCTGGATCGTTGGGATCCTGAATATGGTTGCCTTCTCGCAGACCGGCCTGATGGAAATGTACGAGAAGATGCGAATGCCCCCGGCCCAGTTGGAAATGATCCGAAAGTCGGGCATGATCGAAATGATGTCTCGCTGGATGCCTTGGATGGGCTTAGTGGGCGGGGCCGTGTGGCTGGGCTATCTGTTGTACGTGCGCCGCTACTTTGTCCGTAGCGCCGAGGGGGCTCCCGGGGATACTTGGCCTTCACGAGAAGCGTAGGGATAGGAAACGGGGGCGGGAGCCGTTTTGGGGACAAAGGAGATCAGGGGGGGTGGTGTGTTTCACGCACCCCGCGACTACGGTATAATATGAGAGGTCCAAGTTTCCCTATCGCGTTTAGTTGTTAGGAAGCGAGAAGTGAAAATGGCTGCACGTTTCTTCTCATGCCCGGAAGAGCCCCGGAGTTGAGCATGGCTGTTGATGTCGCCCGCACCATCGACGAGTTGCGTGCCCTTTCCGTCGACGATCGGTTGAAAGTCGTCGAGGCCGTTTGGGACAGTCTCCCGGAAGCGGTTGCCGGACCGGCTTCTCCCGAACAACGTGCGGAGTTGAACCGGCGGTTGGATGCCTATGAAGCGAACCGGCAAGACTTATTCACGTGGGACCAAGTGCTTGAACGACTACGGGGACGGCTGTGAAGTATCGAGTCCGCTTCCGGCCGGAAATCCCGGACGACGTCGCTGAGGCGTGTCGTTGGTATGAGGGTCACAGCGAAGGGCTTGGCGGGAGGTTCCTTCGCGAACTGGAATCTACGCTTTCACGAATCGCGGCCACTCCGGAGGCATACGCCAAGGGCGAACGCGACGTGCGATCGGCGCGGATGCACCGATTTCCTTACATCGTTCACTTCCGGATTACTGGCGCAGAAGTCGTCGTCTTGGCGGTCATGTATGGAGGAAGACATCCATCGATTTGGCGGAGTCGAGCATAGAGCATAGATGATGTCGAATAGGTCCGAAGGAGAACCTGTGAGTCGCAAGAAACGAGTCGCCCTGCTGATTGCCGCGGTGCTGCTGGTGTGGGCGGTGGTGGCGTACCTCGTCATGCCGGACGCCTGGGAATGGTACGTCGGGCGGCATCCGGCGCTCGAAGACATTCCCGACGTTACGCACACGGCCGCCGGCATTCCCGGCGATCCGCTGAACGTGGGCGATAACCCGCGGAAACGCCACCACGTCCGTTTCTGGCGGAGCGAGAAGACCGACCCGGACGGCCGGCCCCTGTGGATCGGCTCGGCGACCTACGACGAGCGGGTCGGACTGAGCCACACGACCGGCCAGGTGACGCACCACATCGCGGCCGACGTGGACGCCGAGCGCGACCACCTGCTGAGCAACCTTGAGGCGATCGGCGAGTTGTCGGAGGC
This sequence comes from Phycisphaerae bacterium, assembly GCA_026386805.1. Taxonomy (GTDB): domain Bacteria; phylum Planctomycetota; class Phycisphaerae; order Sedimentisphaerales; family Anaerobacaceae; genus PLanc-01. The sequence continues at coordinate 3,965 of JAPLMX010000055.1, forward strand.
GTACACTATCGACGACTTCCACAAGACCCGCCAAGGCCGCAACGGCGGCGGCGACCCGTGGCATACCGACGGGCGTCTGCTGGTGGGCGTGATTACCGCCGAGTAATGTTCTAACGAGATTGCCCAATCGCTCGCGTATGATAGACTGTAGTAGGGCCCATTCGATCGGCAAACGCGAGGCGTTGTGATGGCTGGTGAGACCCTTGTATCGGTCGAGTCAACTCTTCCCGCCAGCATCGGGCGGGTGGTGGAGTTCGGCGTTCGCGCCGTCGAGCCGATGCGAGTGTTCCTCTACGGCTCGCGCGCCCGCGGAGACGCGCGAGAAAACTCCGACTACGACTTAGCCTTCGTTTTCTCTCCTGCCCAACATGGAAAATGGGTGCGTTTTCTGGCCGATCTGGACGACGCCCCGGTGACGCTGTTGCCCGTCGATCTGCTGGACTGGAACGAAGCTTCGGAACCGTTGCGGGAGGAGATCCGCAAGGAAGGAATCACGCTTTATGAGCGGAACTCGGGCGATTGAGAACTTCGGAAGAACGCGCGGCTGCGATGGGGGTTGACGGAGTTTCCATTTGTGGGACAATAACGATTGGGGTAGATAAGCCAGTCGTCTAGACCGTTCATCCGAGGAGAATTGAGATGATTGCACCGGCATCTGATCGCGCTCGGAATGTTACCCATTGGGCCTCCATGGCGGGGCGGTGGTCCTTTGAGGGAGCGTCAGCCAGATATCTCGGCCCACAGGAGGGTAGTGCCGCTCCGCTGGGGCTTACGCTGTCTGATGTCCTCATGAGGGATGGTATCGTCAGGCTTGGAGTGACCTTCGATTCCGAAAAGTTCGCGGATGACCGTCAGACGTCTGCGGCAGTGATCCTCGGCTGCAACGCTCAGCTCAACGGATACGTCCTGGTTCAATTGGGTGGCTGGGGATCAGCCTACTCGCTCGGCGAGTTTGACCCTATGGCGGGGTTTCGCGCAATTCTTCGACGTGGTTCCCTCGACAACTTGAGGACCAACTACCGTTACGAAGTTGAAGTCGTACAGCGAGGGCAGACGATCCGACTCTTGGTCGACAATGTCCCGGTTTTCGAACACGTCCTTGCAACACCGTTGATTGGAAATCAGGTTGGCCTCCAGGCATGGGGGCCTTATCCGATCCGGTTCGATTCGATCGCGGTCGCTGACAGCAAACCACGACTGTTTGTTGCGATGCAGTTTTCGAAGGACTTTGACCCGCTTTTTGAGAAGGTTATTTGCCCAGTGGCCGAAGATGAATCGTTTGACGTTGTGAGAATCGATTCGATTACACGGCCTGGTATTATCTTTCAAGACATCCAACGAGAGATCTCTGAAGCCAAGGCTGTGTTGGCAGAGATAAGTGCTCCCAATAACAACGTCTTCTACGAGCTTGGCTACGCCCATGCAATGAATAAGCCAACAATTCTGCTCGCAAGACGCAGTCAGGAGCCGTTGCCCTTTGACATTCGCAGCTATCGGGTAATCTTCTATGACGACTCCATAGGTGGGAAGCCTGTTCTTGAAGAGACACTCAAGAAACACCTCAGGTCGATCCTGCAGGAGTTCTAGCCAGGGTGCTGAATGTTGCTGATGCGTCTGGCTAACTCCTCGGGGTTGAGTCCCCGCACGAGGAACCGCTTGTGGTGCGACGTTTCGCCCGAGATCAACTCGATCTGCGATTTCCGCAGCGAAAGGGCTTTGCACAGCACTTCCACCAGCGCCTTGTTGGCCTTGCCCTTTTCGGGCGATTGGCTGACGCAAACCTTCAACGCGCCGTCCTGCTCGCCGCGGATTTCGTTGCGGCGAGCGCCGGGTTGCGCCCGGACGGGCAAGATCGCTCCTTCGGGATGGGGCTCGATGGAAAGCATCGGATGGATAAGTGAACGTCGCCGGCCTTCCTAATTCGTGACCAACAGTGCCTGTTGTGCCGCGGCAGGCAACGTGATGGCGACGAAATAGGACTCGGGGTAAAGGTAGTCCTCGCCCGACTCGTCGATGACACGCAGGTAGCCGTCTTGCGATGCCTTGCGATCGGACAAGACTTCGTAGACCTTCCTCAACTCCAAGTCCTCGGCGTCGTCATTCCTGACGCAAAGGACGAACTGCTTCCGCTTGTTCTGTGGCATGGGGATTACTCCAAGATTCTCTTGATTTTCATCTTCTTTCGGCCTTTGCCGTGGGCCTCATACCAGTGTACCTCGGCATGGCACACTCGGCCACTCTGAAGGCGAACCGTGGCGATGCCCTTGAGTTTTCGCCAACGGGCGGGGCCAAACTGCCGATTCAGCCGCATTACCTCGCGAATCCTGCCTCCGATGGCTATGACCTGAACGTGCTCGATTCGGCCCACCACGTCAAAATACATGACGGCTCGCCCTCGACTCCTACAATTCCGGATAAGGTTCTCCTGCCGCTCCCCCCGCCGGGTGCCACTGCTAGCTTGACCAGCAGTGCCCGTCGGCCCGAACTGGCCGCCATCCTACGCCAACCCGCACTGCTGGACAAGCCAGCAGTGGCACCCGCGCGTCTTGTTGGCCTTGCCCTTTTCGGGCGATTGGGTGACGCAAACCTTCAACGCGCCGTCCTGCTCGCCGCGGATTTCGTTGCGGCGGGCGCCGGGTTGCGCCCGGACGGGCAGGATCGCTCCTTCGGGATGGGGCTCGATTGAAAGCATCGGATGGATAATTGAACGTTGCCGGCCCTTCCTAATTCGTGACCAACATCGCCTCTTTTCGCGCCCAGGTTTTGCAACGCCTCTTCAAGCGGCGGTTTGGCTGGAGGGGTTTGCCACAATCTGAACTGCTTCTACGACAAAGACTTGCGACGATTCGTCTTCGTCGAAGTCGTATAGGTCATTGGGGTGGTCTGTTGCAAAACTCCCTCCGTTGGCGTGACCTGCCTTCTCATAGTCCCATTTCGGCTCAGGAAGCTGGGGCAAACAGGGGACATCGGCCTTCTTCGGGTCGATGCGTATCTCGCGGACGAACGCATCGAGTTGCTCGAAGGCTTGATCGAAGTCGTCGTCGGGCATCTTCGCAATGAAGCTGGAGGTGACATGGCGATGATTTTGCGTCGTTTTTCATCATCGAGGACGGTCGGCCGCCCGCCAAAGTGCGGATCGTCGGACGGATCGGAGGGATCGAGAATGGAAGTCA
>JAPLMX010000260.1 GCA_026386805.1 Phycisphaerae bacterium
GGCAGGCGGTACTTGTGGCCGAGCTGGTACTTGGCGACGAGCTCGGGAACCTCGTCCCAGATCTTCTGCATCTGCCGGCCGGAGTCGGGCACGCGGTACGGCCCGAGGCTGAGCATCCCCTCGAAGTAATGGACGAAGGGCACGGCCGCATCGTGGCCCGTCTCGCAGCCTGTCACGAGGTGCATGTCCTGCGTCATGTAGCGCAGCAGCTCCATCTTCCAGTGCCGGCTGTCGCTGCGGGTCATCAAGTGATTGGGATCGTAGCACTCGCGCCACGGTGCGGCAGTCGTGGTGTCGATGAAGCGGCAGCGGTAGGGGGAGGTCTTCAGTTCCGGGGGCACGCGCTCGGCCGCATACTTCAACGCCTGTTTGTCGCAAAGGACGGCACAGGGGTACATTTTCCCGTCCTTGCCCCGGACTTGCCAGCCCTTGCGCCAGTCGCCTTTCTCGTCGAGCATGATGTCCTTCGGCCAGGCGTCCTGCGTCCAATCCGAATGCACGCCGCGAAGCTGCTCCTTGACGACTTGGGGGTCCATCAGGTCCTGATAGATGTCATAGCGGCTGGTCAGGACGCCGGGAATCTGGTTCATCGCCCGGATGCCTTCGGGGCCTTGGCGATTACTCCAGAGGATCCGGTCGATGCCTTTCGATTGCAGATCCTGCACCATAGCCAGGGCGTCTTTCTCCCAGTACCAGACGTTGACGGCCCCGATCAGAAGGTCCACGTTGGGATTCTCCCGGCGTTTCTCGTCGAGCGTCTTGAGCAGGCCGGCCTCTTTCGCATAGGTGCGATAGCGCTTGCACATGGCCACGTGGCCGCCGTCGGCGAGGAACACGTACCGCAGCTTCCGGGCCGGGCCGAATTTGCCCATCTGTGGGTCCCATTCGGGCGCGATGCACAGCCTGCCGTCGGTGCGCTCGATGGAGATCGATGCATCATCCGGCGTCTCGATGATGGCCATGTAACCCCGCCGCCCGTCCGTGGCACCCCAGAAGGGCATACAGATGCCGTGGCCGCCGTAAGCGATGAGCTTGCGGGTCTCGACCGTGGCGTCATCGACCGGGTAGGAAATCCCCTCGTTCATGGGGACGACGAGGTAGGTGCCCGGCTCGGTGACGAAGGGATGGACGTAGCGCAGCGATCGCTTCAAGTCGCCCTGGGTCGAGAGGGTGACCGCCAGCTCCGGCTGGGCCTCGTCCACCTGCACGCTCACCTGCACGTCCAGGCCCGTGCGCGAATCGTGCCACGTGGCTTTCATCCCGCGTCCCTCGGCGACGAGGCCGTCGATCTTGCCTTGGGCCATCGCCTTCTGCTGCCAGCGCTGCCCCGTTCGCTTGTCCGTGACGGACAAAGTCCCATCGGCGGGGTCGAGGGATACGGAAATGACGGCATTCTCCGCCGCCGGGCGGTCGCCTGCACCGCAGAGGCGGGGGGACAGGCCCAGGCAAAGTGTGATCAGAATGAATAGGATCACGCTCTTGACTGGCCGAAGAGATCGAATGGTGGTTTCCATGAGACGGATTCTCCTTTCATCAAGGCCCCAGGGATCGTGGGTGACAGCGGACCATTGTAGGGTCATGCGGTCCGCAGAGCAAGCGGCTGCTCGGCTGAATGGGAGGGCCTCAGCCCGACGGTAGCGGCCGCTTGGAGCCTTTAACAGAACAAATGGTGGGCTCCCCCTCTGTCACCCCTGCACTGCAAAGGCGCCACATCTTGTCCTTCCGGCAAGAAAGGCCGCAAGAGGATAAGAGAATAGAGCCGAAAGAAACGAAAAAAGACGCAAAAAGGGGGAGAAACTGCGCAAGCTCCCCCCCTCTTTTTTTTCGCTTTCTTTCGGCTATGGTGGTTTTGGTTGCGGCCCGAAACCGCGCTGGGAAGGCAGGGGTCCAGGAAAGCCGGGCTGTGGCTGGATCTCCGGCTGCGCGGGGATGACAAGCCCGGAATCGACCTTCGAGACCGCTTCATTGTGTTGGACGGGCCCAGGACGCGGCCGGCCGTGTCCGAAAAAAACACGTTTCTGACTTGATTTGGCGAGCAGGCCGTGATAGAATCACATAGTTCACGTGTGTCTGTTTGCAGGAGGACGGGCCATGCAGTTGTGTCGGTGCACAATCTGTCGGGGGTGCCGGAGTGCCTGCGCGCCATTTTCTTCACACCATCACTTTTGAGCGAGGAGAAAAAATGGGTACCGTAAAGAGAGCAATGTGGGCGTCAATCATCACCGTGTGTCTTGGGGGGGCCGTCTACGCCAACTGGTCGGATTCGTTCGACGGCGGCAAGCTCAACCTGAATTGGCAGTTCCTGTCCTTTCCCCAGGTGACGGGCACCTTCAAGCAGACCGTCACGCCGGGAGATGCGGGGAATTCCTTCCTTACCTTCACGGAGACCGTCACGTCCTCGAAGGGGGGAGCCGCGTTCGCGGCGGGTTTCGGCAGTGCGGAGAAATTCAAGGACGTCCGTGTCGGGGCCGTGGTCAATGTGGCCGGCGATGCCTGCCATAACTACTATGGCCTGCTCGCCCGTGGCAGCTACTTCGTCGACCCGGATGGCAAGCTGACCGGTGTGGCACCTGGCGTCGTGGCGGACTGTTACATCATGCACGTCAATTACGAGGGTGGTCCGGCCAATCTGAACATCAACCTGGAGAAGGTGATCCAAAACCAGAACATCATGGCCCAGGACTTTGGCGCCATTGTCCCCGGCGTGATCAACGCACACAGCTTCTACGCGGAGCTGGACGTCGTCGGTTCGGGTCCGGTGTACGTGACGGGCAGCCTCTATGAGTACAAGGGCGGCCCGCTGGTGGCCCAAGCCACGATGATCGACACCGACAGCCACGATGCGTGGGAAGACGTGGGCAAACACGACAAGGTCTTCACGGAGGGCCTCAGCGGCATTTTTGCCCAGAACGAGCACGAGCAACCGGTGGGCTTTTACGACACCTGGGACGACGTGTCCTCCGTCTCCGATGGTCCGGCGGCCGTGCTCCTGGGACCTGCCAACGGGGCGACCGATGTCTCCATCCACCCGAGCCTGAGCTGGGTCGAGGCCAGCTTCGCCACGGGCCGGCAGGTGTGGTTCGGCACACCGGGCAATTTGCAGCTTGTGGACCCCACCCCGACGGGCAAGACCTTCGATCCGGGCCTGCTGGAACCCGGCCAGACCTATCAATGGAGAGTGGACGAGGTTGGTCCCAAGGGAATCGTGGTGATCGGCTACACCTGGCAGTTCACGGTGGGGCAAGCGCTGACCGTTGATGACTTCGAATCCTATGCCGGAAATGCGCAGATCGTGGCCACCTGGGTCGATAATATCCCGGGCGCCGGTTTTGACTACACCTTCGTTGAGACGGGCACCGTGTACCAGGGCAAACAAGCCCTGCGGCTGGAGTGCCAGAACCAGTTCGATCCGTTCCTGACCGAGGCCACGCGGACGTTCGACACGCCACAGGACTGGACGGTGGCGGGCGCCGATATGCTCTCCTTCACCTTCCGGGGCAAGAAAGACAACGTCGAGCAGCCGCTGTACCTGCGTGTGGAGGACGCCGCTGGCAAGCAGGCTACGATCACCCATCCCGCGACCTACGCGGTCCAGTCCGAGACGTGGCGATCCTGGGATGTGGCCTTGTCCGAGATCAGCAAGGCGGGCGTGGACCTCAAGACCGTAACGAAGCTGACCATCGGCGTCGGCAACGGGAAGGACTCGGGCCAAGCCAAGGCTACGAATGATGTGGACACGCTCTACGTGGACAGCGTCCGCCTGGGTTTCCTGCCCCAGTAGCGCTGCGGACGAGTCCGTCCGCCTGACGCAGGCAGGTCTGAAATAACACACGGCTGGCAGAGGACGTTACTGATGCCCTGCCAGCCGTTGTTGTTTGTGCAAACTTTAAGTGGCAGCCTCAAGGCCTTCGGCCTTGGGGATGGCAGGCACTGGTTTGCCGGACCACATGATCTCTTTCAACTACTTCTCAACGACAACCGGGACATCCTCCTTGCGTAGGGAGGCCGTCAGGCCAGGTGCCGTTGCAGCCATTCACGGGTGCGCCGCCACATGTCCGTCGATAGCAGGTGGCCGGCGTCTTCTTCGATGTAGTAGCTGAAGCGGTTGGCTGCCCCGGCCTGGTCGTAGGCTCGGGCGATGGTCTTGAGGCCCTCCCGGACCTCCTGGATCGGGCTGCCGTCATCCTTGGCGCCGAAGTTCAGGTGCAACGCCCGAGGGGCGATCAGGCCGGCGATATCCGGCGTGTCGCCGTATTGGAGCCAGCCCGGAATGAAGTTCGGGAAGCAGTGCAGGATGTGCGTGCGGTGGATGGCCGCATAGGTTGGCAGGCAGCAATTGCCGACGAGGCAGACCAGCCGGGGCTCCCAAGGCCCGACGAGCCACGTGTGGGTCGAACCCATCGAATGGCCGTAACAGCCGATCCGGTCGGGCTTCACTTCCGGCCGCGAGCACAGGTAATCCACCGCCCGGCGCATGTCGAGGATGTTCTTCCACGCCAGGCACTTGCCGGCGACCACGTAGCGGAGGAACTCGAAGCGCTCGAAATCGCCGCCCCGCAGGTTCTTGCTCTGCCGCTCCTCGAAACACAGGGCATCCGGACAGAGCACGACGTACCCCTCTTTGACCAAGGCGACCCCGGTATGGTGCGTGGGATGGCCCGCCAGGCCGGCCGGCTCGCTCTTGCCTAAGTGCCACTGGTCGTTGTGCTGGTGCCAGACCGCCACGGCGGGGGCCGGATGACTGGCATCGACGCCGTCGGGCACCAGCAGCAGCGCCGGCACCCGGTCGCCCGGCTCCACCTCGTAAGTCACTGACTCCACCCGGTAGCCCTCCTTGCGGATCGTCTCCCGAACGACCGGTCGCAACTCACCAGGCTGGGGCCATGGCCCCCCCAGGCACTCCAGCAACCTTCTTCGTAAATCCTCGGATGCTGTCACTTTCATGGCACACTCACCGCTCCGAAGCGAGCTTTCTCAGGACGATCTTGGCCTGGTCGTAGTGCTGGAACTGCCGCTCCCGTTCCGCGAGTTCCGGGGTGTGGGCGGCGATCCGGTTGTTCTTCCAGGTGACGCCCAGGTGCTTGTGTAGAAGCTCGTGATAGACGATGAAATCGACCGCGAACTCCGGGATGGACGCCCGGTCCAGCACCATGTTGACCATGATCGTGTCGTGCGCGTGGTCGTAGTGGCCGAACTTGCGGGTGGCGAAGGTCCGGCTCCAGACCAGGTGGGGACGGCTCATGGCCCCGTCGAAGTACTCCGCGTTGACCCGGTCGAAGGAGGCGTCCAGGTCGTGGTGGAGGCCGCGGGCCTGTGTCACGACGCCGCCGAGCTGTTCGAGGACCGAGGCGATCCTGCGGTACGACTCCCCAGCGGCGGCCTCGTGCACGAGCTGCCGGTCGCCTCCCTTCTTGAACGCGATCCGGGCCGCGGACCGCAAGATCTCTTCGTCGAAGCAGATCGCGGGCGTTGGCAACTGCACCAAGGCCCAGTCGGAATAGCCGACGATGTGGTACATCCCACGCAGGGGACGGAAATGGACCAGAATGTCGAAGGTCCTCCGCGTGGACCAGAGGGACGCAGCGCGGAAGGCAGGCTCCGCCCGTCGAACGGCGGCGCAGTACGCGTCGAAGTTCTCCCGCTGCGAGAAATACGCCAGCCACCCGCGCATTTCCCGCGCTTGCTTCTTGAGTTGCTCCGGCCGGACATGCTGCGCCCGGACCTCGTGCTCGATACTCTCGCTGTCGGACTTGATTTGGTGGTAGACCTCCTCAAGTTGCGTGGCGAGGGCCTGGGTTCCCAAACGCGATGTGTCGCGTTTGGGGTCCCCTTCCAGCCCTTGCGTTGGGAGGCCATCCCTCCGGCTTCGCTCAGGGCATGGCTGGCCTTGTTTTCCAAGGGCGGGACGCCCTCGCCACGATGACTGAGTCGCACGGGCCAGCCGGTCGAGAAGGCTGTCGAAGTGGCCGTGCAGGCCGCGAAACGACACGCTCTCCGGCGGGAAACTGCTCGCGGAAGACATCTCTTGCGTGACAACGGCATCCAAATCCAGACTCTTGAGGAATTGATGTGCCTTCCTCGAAGGCGCCGGCAGGTCCTGGGCCCGGACGCCTTTGTCTCTCAGGGTCTGCTCGATGGTCCGGATGGTGTCCTGGACGTCCCATCGAATCTGGGCCAAACGCTCCGGGGACACCGGTCCGGCCAACTCCTGCCGGACCCGCTTCGCCAGCCCCACCAGCCCGGAGATACGGAATCTTTTCATGGCCTTACTTGCTACCGGATGAAGGCCCTTCTGTCAATGGGAACGACCACATCAACCGCTACGGCTCCGGCCACACCGACGCCATCGTCACCGCCGACCGCGAGAAGGCCGAGCGCTTCATGAACCTCGTCGATTCCGCCGACGTCTTCTGGAACGTCAGCACGCGCTTCAGCGACGGCTACCGTTACGGCTTAGGCGCCGAAGTCGGCGTCAGCACCAACAAAATCCACGCCCGAGGCCCCGTCGGCCTCGAC
>JAPLMX010000162.1 GCA_026386805.1 Phycisphaerae bacterium
TAAGTCCCGCTGGAGGTGATCGTTTGCCCCACGACCTGCCCGCTGTCGTTGATACGGTAGGCAAAGCTGTCCGTTCCGCCGAGTGTGCCTAGGTCGGTCATCACCCCGCCACTATAGAGAAAGGCGCGGTAGACAGCGCCCGTGTAGGTCAATGTTCCCACGATTTGTCCGGTGGCGTTGACGTCGCGGGCCTCGCTATACGGCGCGTGCCATCTGCCCAAATCAGTCATTGCTCCGCCACTATAGAGAAAGGCATCGGAGTAGACGGAGAGGTCCGCCCAGCCCACGACCTGCCCGCTCGCGTTGATGCCGAATGCCTCGCTATTCACCCCGCCGAGTGTGCCCAGGTCGGTCATCACCCCGCCGCTATAGAGGAAGGCGTGGTAAGCGGCGTTGCGCGGGGTAAACGCACGCCCCACGACTTGCCCGCTGGCGTTAATGGCACTGGCGTCACTATACCCTCCGCCGAATGTGCCCAGATCCTTCATCGCCCCGCCGGTATAGAGAAACGCGTGGTAAGTCCCGCTAGAGGTGTACGCATACCCGACGACTTGCCCGCTGGCGTTGATGTCGTAGGCTTTGCTAGACGATCCGCCGAGTGTGCCCAGGTCGGTCACGGTGTACTGAACGACGCCCCAAGCGTTTCCTACAGCCACCGAGAACACAAGTGCTACTAATGTCAACGCTACATTCCACCATTTCATCTCATACCACCCTTCAAGTTACAGGCGACTTGTCACCATGAAATCGGAATATAAGCAAGGTGGCGCGCAACACAGCACGCGGCACATTACACACAAGGGAAAACACCCAGCCCAAGAATGGCCCCAAAACGGCAAGACTAATGCCTTGCACGGCGAGCAACAGAGGGCTAGATGCGGCGCTGCCTCGATATGGCTACCTGGGCTCTTCCGTCTTGCGCGACACACGCACGCTTCACGGCCAAAAGCCCGTTATGCTTCGGGGGTCTCGATCCCCTCAGACTCCCCTAGTGCCGCAAGTCACAATTGTTAGCCCACCAACACCAAACTCTCCCCAGATTGTCGGTGGTTTACCCATTGTTCCTTCCAATTTGCCGGGCGTTTTACGGTGGCGGCCGTCACGGGACGCCCGGTATAAGTCCAGCGGAATGGTTTAGCAAACGTGCGGTTGAAGTAGTCGATGAAGTCCAGGAGTCGCATCCGCAAGGCTTCAGTCGATGTGAAGTTGCCGCGTCGTACAACACGTCGCGTTACGATGCCGAACACGATTTCGATCTGGTTCAACCACGAGCTGTGCTTCGGCAAGTACACGAAGCGAATCCGATGGCTACGGCCGGAAAGAAAAGCCTGACGGCTGGCCATCGACTTCAGAATGCCTGACTTGTCTTTCTGGCCCAACGTGCTCGGGTCGATTCCCTCCAGCCGCGCGACGTAACGCACGAGGCTCTCGCTACAGTGCGTGTTCAAGTTGTCCACCACAAACACCCAGCCTGCCTCCGGATCGGTGGCAACCGTCTGATGGATATGCCAACAGAAATCCTCCTCCTTCCGCGTCGCACGGACCGTCGGTGCGATCATTTGTCCGAGCACCACATGCCAGTTCCCGGTCAAGCACAAAGTGCCGTGGCGGGTGTACTCGAACTCGATCCGTGCCGGCTGACGGGGCTTCATCGGCATGGTCTTCGCGTTCCGCTCCAACGCCTGGATGCCCGTCATCTCGTCCACGCTGACCGTGTGCGTGTGGTGCTGGAAGTACAATTCCGGGGCTTCCAGGTAGCATTGACAGACGATCTGGACTTGTTGCGCGAATAATTGCGGGTCTTTCTCCGTGGTGTTGAGCCAATACTTGCTGCGATGCGGTTGCAGTTCGGCCTCGGCCAGATAACGGTTGACCTGACGGGTCGAAATGGACGACACGATGCCACGCTGAACGAGCTCGTCGGCGAGTTCTCGCCCGGTCCACTCGTCAATCGGCCGCCCCGATTGGCTTGCCGGTTCACAGGCCACGGCCAGAACCTGCGTGACTTGTTCGGCGGTGAATTTGCCCGACGACCCGCTCCGCAGGGCGTCCCCCAGGACCTCTTCGATGGCGCGGCGAAGTGCGGCCTGCGACTCGCGACACTCGATGGCCACCAGCGCGTTGAACGACTGCTTCCAACGTCGCCTCCACAGACCAACCTGTTTACGCCGCAACCCGATTACGCCGCCGATCGCCCCATTGAACATGCCGCCAAATGCCAGTACGATCAAGCGTGTTCGCTGCACAAGCCGTTGCGGCGCGGTCGTCGAGCGGATGATCTGTTGCAAGATTGCATGTTGCCGTTCCGTAAGCATGATTTTGGCCGCCTTGCCAGACATAACCTTCCTTCTGTTTGAGACCGAGACGTGAGACATCACGGTCATCAGACAGGAAGAAGGTTCTTCACTGCAATCGAAACGGGGTAAGATGCGCAGTCTGGGAAACAAGAAAACGCCGGAAGCTGGGCAAAACAAGCTCTTCATGTACCATCAATTGTGACTTGCGGCACTAGTGCACCGTTCTCAATATCCGTGAGCGGACATTCCATATTGCTCTGCCCGCCAAGCACCCAGACATCGCCCACGAGAATGTTATCCAGGGTGAGGGTTGTATCCTTGCCCTGCACGGTCATTTTCTGTGCTTGCACATTAGCCGGCATCGCGGTGAGCATGACTTTCCAAGCCCGGTCTTTGTCTGCCGTCGCGGTCTGGGTTTGGCCGGCAAAGGACACGGTTACCTTCTCGCCGGGAGCCGCCCAGCCCCAGACGGCCACCGGCTTGTCGCGCTGGAGCACCATGTTTGACTGGAACAGATTGTGGACACAGAGACCCTCGCCGATCGCAGGGACGTCAATGACATCCTCTTTCGGCATTTCTTTATTTTCCGCAGATATCGCGCTTCCGGTGAACAGGCCGGCAAGAATGATAACTGGCAGAGTTGATACTAGGTGTTTGTTCATTGCATTGTTCCTTTTCTTAGAGGTTCTGGAGATCGCGTTGCCGGGACTTTGGGAGCCCGTTCATGGCTGAGATTGTTGTAATTTCTTTCATGGGCCCGGCCAGGTGTCGGCGATCCGGTAACCTTCGGGCCATGCGTCGTCAGGGTCAAGCATGAGTTGATGCGTTCCCGTGATCCAAGCCCGGCCTGATACCGTCGGCACGATCGCAGCCGTTCTGCCCAGTGAAGTCAACGACTCGATACCACATTCGAACTCGGAGCCAATGATCGAGCGCGCTCGATAAAGGTCCCCGACCTGCATTCGTCCCTGCGCATGCAGAACCGCCATCCGTGCCGAA
>JAPLMX010000128.1 GCA_026386805.1 Phycisphaerae bacterium
CTTTCGGCGGTTCTCCAACTCGTCGAAGTCCCTTCGTGTTCGTCCTTTTCTGTCCATGCGGACAGCCTACGAGAACGAAACGCTGGTGTCAATATATTATGCGAAAAATCTGTCACTATATTATGCGAAATTCAGTAACACTCGATCTGGGAATGTCCAATTCCATCTGAGGCAACACAAAGGCGGCGGTGAGCGACGCTGGTCAGGTAGTCAGAAACCTACAAGGCTTGTGGGAGACCTCTTGGGCGACGGTGGAGATGCGTTTGAATCAGAAAGGCGATCATTTCGAAGTCCAACACAAATTCACTGTCAGTAGCCCAAAACATTGGTCGCAATCTCTCACTCTCGGTCTTCCACGCCTTGTCGTTCCGAGCGTTACTCAGACGGAAGACAGATACCTTGCCATCCAAGGAGAACTCCGTGGACTGAGCGCCACATACAGTATTCATATTTCCGACAAGGAGACCCCAACTATTCTGTTATCGCAAGACCTTTACAGCGCTCGCGGCTACATGATCATGAGTGAAACCGGTGATCTCGTCGATGTGATGGAGAAGACCACGGATGATAAGACGGAATTCAGGCAATGGAGAAAGATCTCCGAGAAGGGAACGGAGGGAGGCTAAGGACCTGGGGAATTGGGGGTTCGCACCCAGAGGGGAATTGGTCGACTTCGGAGGCTCAGCCATCAAGATGAGCTTTAGGGAAAATGAACGGTGGGCGGCCCTTTGTCTTTGTGATTGCGCCTGGTAATTCAGGGGGTCAGACCTACGCATTTCACATTCTTGTGCGGCGTGACAAGGCGGTGGGCGGAGCCCACCCTACCGGCTGTCGCCGAAGCCGGGCACCAAGCAGGGTAGTCGGTAGCCTGTAGTCAGTAGCCGGTGAGAGGCAGGGATCGGGGATCAGGGGTCGGGGGTCAGCAAGAGGCGGCCTCCGGCGTTGGCGTGGTTCGCGGTGGCAGTGAGGCAGTTGTCGGTAGCCGGTAGTCAATAGCCGGTTGGAGACCCGTGTGTGGGGCTGTTCGGGCATCAGAAGAGCGGTTTGTCTTCAAGCATCTTCCGGACCTCCCGGCGGACACGGCGAGCCAGCTTGACGGCTTCCTCCGCCTTGCTCATCCACTCGCGTGCGATGGCGGCGGCCTTGTCACGCTCGGGCATACAGGACCATTCCTTCTCGCCAGGCCGGCCATTCGATGGTTCCGATGGTGTCCTTGCGCCATTCAAATTCCTCCGGCGTGACGACGATCAGGTCCTTTGGAACGCGGATGGCGTGCAGTGCCACGCCGATCTCCACCGCCTTTTCCCGTTTCGAGCCGGCCACAGGCATGACGATCAGCAGGTCCACATCGCTGTCCGGTCCGGCGTCCCCACGGGCGTGCGAGCCGAACAGAATGATCTTCTCCGGCGTGAACTGACGCACGATCCGCTGCACCATCTCCCGAATCTGCTCCTGCGTCGAGGTTGCGCGTCCTTTCGCCTTAGGGCGGCTCACTGGCATTGTCTGTTTCCTTGTCGTCATGCCCGTCATCATAGCAGGTTGGGCGGATAGTATCAACTGTCCTCGGCTCGACTGAGCTCGCCGCTCGACCTGGACTTCGGTGAGCTCAGTCGAACCGAGGCTCTCGACGGGCCGAAGTCCGGCCTTTGTGGTTCGCGTATTTCGCGGTGGCAGTGAGGCAGTTGTCGGTAGCCGGTAGTCAGTTGCCGGTTGTCATTTGATGGAAGACCGTCGAAGACAGGTTCAAAGGATCATCCACAGACACACTTGCCCCTGCGAAGGCGGGGGTCTTCCACAGATCTTCCCAGATTTGGAGAGCAGGAATCGGCGTTAATCGGCGAAATCTGCGGATCAGAAATATATTCCGGTTTTTGTGGATTTATTTTATAGACAGTAGGACGGGCGTGTGGTAGACTGGCCCTTTAGTAAAGGAGTATGCTTTTCTCCCTCGGAGTCTACCCCTTGTGCCATAACAGAGGGAACAGTCTATAGGCCCGCAGGGTCTAAGGAGAAGTACAAGTGGCAAAAGGTACAGTGAAGTGGTTTAACGCGGACAAGGGGTTCGGATTCATCACGCCGGAGGAAGGCGGCAACGATCTGTTCGTTCATCATTCCGAGATACGGACCGAGGGGTACGCGTCGCTCGATGAGGGCCAGAAGGTCGAGTTCCTAGTGGGACAAGGCAAGAAAGGCCCGTGCGCGACCGGCGTAACCGCCTGCTGAGACACAACAACAAGGCGCAAGTATCAAAAGGCCCCGTCCACATGAGGGGCCTTTTTCGTTTGTGCGTCCCCAGTCGCCCCGGATTGGGTCCGGGGTGACAATGTTGCCGGAAGGCAGTCCCCGGTTGGCGGTGGTCAATTCCCGGCAGGAGGCGGCCTCCGGCATCCGCGTCTTTCGCGCTTTCTCGCTTTCTCGTCTTTTTTCGGCGATCCGCAATGGGAGTGCGGCGGCCTAACGAAAATATTTTATCGTTTTTGGAGTTATTTTGTAGACAGCCAGGCGGGGGCGTGGTAAACTGGCGATTTAGTAAAGGAGTATGCTTTTCTCCCTCGGGGTCTACCCCTTGTACAGTAACAGAGGGAACAGTCTATAGGCCCGAGCGGGTCTAAGGAGAAGTACAAGTGGCAAAAGGTACAGTGAAGTGGTTCAACGCAGACAAGGGGTTCGGGTTCATCACGCCGGAGGAGGGCGGCAACGATCTGTTCGTTCATCATTCCGAGATTCGGACCGAAGGGTACGCGTCGCTCGATGAGGGCCAGAAGGTCGAGTTCTCGGTGGGACAAGGCAAGAAGGGCCCGTGCGCGACCGGCGTAACCCCCTGCTGAGACATAACAACAGCGCGTAGGTATCAAAAGAGGCCCCGTCCACGTGAGGGGCCTTTTTCGTTGGTGCGCTGCCGCTCGCCCCGGATGGCGTCCGGGGTGATAAGGTTGCCAAGAGGGGGTTCCCAACTCGCCGTCATCCGTTGGAAATCTGCGTCCATCGGCGTTGATCTGCGGCGGCAACTCTAACGCCCCCTTTTCCGCATTGCTATTTGTTCAAATCTTGTTTTCTCGCGAAGATTCCCGAAAGCGCGGAAGGTAAGTTGTTGAACCTGCAAGGATTATGTCTCGCGCAGAGACGCTGGGACGCTGGGTGTGAAAGGCCGTTGTTGTCCTGTGATCTCTGCGCCTCCGCGTCTCTGCGCGAGTTGGTTTTGGTTGCGGCCGAAGGCCGCGCTGGGCGTTTCGCGGTTGCCGGTAGCCGGGTGGAAATCCGTGTCAGAAACACAGTGGTCTGCGGGCGGGGTGTGAGCGGGACTGGCTGGCGCGGGGCTGAAATATTTTTCGTTTTTTCGGGTTTATTTTGTAGACAGTGGCGCGCCAGTGCCGTAAACTTCTCCTTCAGTAAAGGAGTATTCTTTTCTCCCTCGGAGTCTACCCCTTGTGCGGTAACAGAGGGAACAGTCTATAGGCCCGGACGGGGTCTAAGGAGAAGATGACGTGGCAAAGGGTACAGTGAAGTGGTTCAACGCGGACAAGGGATTCGGATTCATCACGCCGGAGGACGGCGGCAACGATCTGTTTGTGCATCATTCAGAGATTCGGACCGAGGGGTACGCATCGCTCGATGAAGGCCAGAAGGTCGAGTTTACGGTGGGACAAGGCAAGAAGGGCCCGTGCGCGACGGGCGTGCGCCCCTGCTAAGGGCCGACCATGAGTCGTAAGAATCAAGAGGCCCCGCTCCGTGCGGGGCCTTTTCGTTGGTACGTTATTCACCCGCATTGATCTGCGGTTCCACCTTTCCTATCAGTCGCTTGTGTCTAGGACGCTCATGAAGGCTTCCTGCGGGATTTCGACCGAGCCGACGCTCTTCATCCGCTTTTTGCCCTCTTTTTGCTTCTTGAGGACCTTCATTTTGCGGGTGACGTCGCCGCCGTAGAGCTTGGCCGTGACGTCCTTGCGGTAGGCTTTGATCGTCTCGCGGGCGATGATCTTGCCGCCGATGGCGACCTGGAGCGGGATCTCGAACTGCTGCCGCGGGATGGCCCGGCGGAGCTTGATGATCAGCTTGCGGCCGCGGAGCTCCGCGTTGCTGCGGTGGACGATCAGGGACAGGGCCTCGACCGGCGTGTGGTTGACCAAGATGTCGATCTTGACGAGGTCGCCGACCTCGAAGCCGGTCCATTCATAGTTCATCGTCGCGTACCCGTGGCTGATGCCCTTGATCTGGTCGTAGAAGTCGTAGACGATCTCGGCGAGCGGGGCCTTGTAGTCGAGCATGACGCGGGTCGGGTTGAGGTAGTCGGTCTTGACGAGCTTGCAGCGGCGGGCCTAGGCGAGCTTCATCACGCCACCGATGGTGTCGGTCGTGGTGATGACCTCCAGGCGGACATAAGGCTCGCGGATTTCCTCGACCATCGTGCGGTCGGGCAGCTCGCTGGGCGAGTCGATCCGCTTGACCGTGCCGTCGCGGAGGAGCAACTCGTAGCTGACGGTCGGGGCGGTCTGGACGACGTCGATGTCGTTTTCGCGTTCGAGCCGCTCCTGGACGATCTCCATGTGCAGCAGGCCCAGGAAGCCGCAACGGAAGCCGAAGCCCAGGGCCTGGGAGTTTTGCGGGGCGAAGGAGAAGCTGGCGTCGTTGAGGGCCAGCCGCTCGAACGCGGCCCGGAGGCGCGGGTACTCGGTGTTGTTGCCGGGGTAGAAGTCGGAGAAGACCATCTGCATGGGCGGCTTGTAGCCTTTGAGGGCATCCGGGGCGGGGCGGAGGTCGTCGGTGACCGTGTCGCCGATCCGCACATCGCCAAGGTTGCGGATGTTGGCGATGACGTAGCCGACCTCGCCGGTGCCGAGCTGCTCGACCGGCCGCATGTCCGGGCGGAATTTGCCGAGTTCCGTGATCAGGTACGCGGTGCCTTCGCCCATGAGGCGGATCTTCTGGCGGACCTTGAGCGAGCCGGAGAAGACGCGGACGTAGGCGATCGCGCCCCGGTAGTCGTCGTAATGACTGTCGTAGATCAGGGCCCGCGTCGGCTCCTCTTGGCGGTCGGCCGGCGGAGGCAGCAGCTCGCACACGGCGTCGAGCAGGTCCTTGACCCCGATACCGGTCTTGGCGCTGATCCGGAAGCATTCATTCTTGCGGATGCCGAGCACGTGCTCGATCTCCTCAGCCACCAGTTCCGGCTGCGCCGCCGGCAAATCCACCTTGTTGATGACCCCCAAAATCTCCGCCCCCGCCTCCGTCGCCAGGTACGCATTCGCCAGCGTCTGCGCCTGAATCCCCTGGCTCGCGTCCACCACCAGCAGCGCCCCCTCGCACGCCGCCAGAGATCGGGATACCTCGTACCCAAAGTCCACATGGCCTGGGGTGTCGATGAGATTCAGCATGTAGGTTTCGCCGGCGTGCTCGTATGCCATCGTGACGCTGGAGGCTTTGATCGTGATGCCGCGCTCCCGCTCAATGTCCATGGTGTCGAGGATCTGGTCCTTGGCGTTGCGTTTGTCGATCGTGCCGGTCAGCTCCAACATGCGGTCGGCGAGCGTGCTCTTGCCGTGGTCGATGTGGGCGACGATCGAGAAGTTTCTAATGTGCTGAATATCCATCGATTCCGTTACTCCAACGCCGCAAAATCGCACAGGACCGAGTCCGCAATGGGCAGGGCCTGCTCCGTCAGCCGCACCGAGCGGTCCGTGACCTCGATCAGGCCCAGGTCGCGGTAGCGCCGGATCGGCTCCGCGAAGGTCCGGATCACATCGTGCCCGGTCCGCGCCTGGAATGCGGCCAAGTCGATTCCCGTCCGCATCCGCAAGTTGAGGACCGCGGTCTCACAGATCGCATCCTCCCAACCCACCGGCTGGACCTCGCCGGGGACCTCCCCGCCGCTCTCGACGGCCGCCACGTATCGCTCGATATCCGGCTCGTTCGTCGTTCTGCTGCCCTGCGCGTAGCATGGGCGTCCCGCCCATGCGTTTTGGACCACGGGCAGGATGCCCGTGCTACTCGACGCGGCTCCCGGCCCAATCCCGACAAACGGCCGATTGGCCCAGTAGCCGAGGTTATGCCGGCACTCGAACCGCGGCCGTGCAAAATTGGAAATCTCGTACTGCTCCAGCCCGGCCCGTCCCAACCGCTCAATGGCCCATTCATACATGGCCCGGTCCAGCTCCTCGTCCACGGCACACAAACGCCCCGCTCGCCGCCAAGCGTCGAACACCGTTCCCGGCTCGAAACTGAGACTATACGCCGAGATATGCTGCACGCCCAGGTCGAGAGCCGCCTCCACGCTGTACTGCCAGTCCGCCAAAGTCGAACCCGGGATGGCAAAGATCAGGTCCAAGCCAAGATTGTCGAACCCCGCCCCCCGCGCCAACTCCACCGCCCGCCCGATATCGTCAACGGTATGCCCGCGTCCCAGCAGCTCCAACTCCGCCGGTCGAAACGACTGCGCCCCAAACGACAGCCGATGCACCCCGGCCCCCCGCAGCCCCGCCAGAAGCTCCGCGTCCACCTGCCCCGGATTGCACTCAACGGTGAACTCTCCGCCCGGTGCCAATCGCCCCGCAACTCGCCGAACCAGCCCGACCAATTGGTCAACGGGCAAAGCCGAAGGGCTGCCCCCGCCGACATAGGCCGTACAGAACTCGACCCCGTCATACCGGTCCAGCTCCCCCATCAGCGCAGCGACCAATCGCCCGGTCTCCCGCCCCGCCACCGGCACAGAGTAGAACCCGCAGTACCGGCACTTACTCCGGCAGAACGGCACATGGACGTACAACCCCGCCGTGGCGAGGGCATCCTGCCCTTGTTCTTCCAGATGCATGGCGCGACAAGGACACAAGGGCGAGACACCCTCGCCACGAGCGCGCACCGCGTCCCGTGCGTTGTCGCGCTCGTGCACCCGCAGTCTGCTATCGAATTCCACCATCACATCGTTCCAAGGGATCTAAGTAGCATGGGCGTCCCGCCCATGGATTCTGGGTCACGGGCAGGATGGGTTCCCAAACGCGATGCTTCGCGTTGGGGGTCCCATGCCCGTGCTACAACGAGACTTGGACAGCCTCAGGAGGGCTCATTGTACCAAATCTGCCACCTTTAGCAAGGCTCTCACTCCCAGTATTACGCTCGCCGCCGCCATTCGTTCTCGTTCAAAACCAACTCGAACCGCCGAGGTCGCCGAGGGGCGCAGAGGAAACAAGCCAAGAACCGATTCGCTCGCGCAGAGATGCAAAGAATGGCCACAGGAAAAAAAGTGAGAAAACGGGAAAATCGCCGCCACGGGGATTGACAGAACAGAGGTCAGGCAATACAATTATGCCCACAACATTGAGGAGGCGGCTTGCTCATGACAAGCCGCGATGCACCTTTGAGTGGACATAAGGTTCTTTGCGAATCGACATCGGCATGGTAGGGGCCTTTCTTCTGTGACCGTGCGCGCTGCGATTACATAGGGACCGGCGAGTTGAGGCTGGTAGTATCCTTTTGCGTGGGGATGCTCTGCCCGATTCCGGTCTCGGGTGATCGAATTGGCGTAGAAGACACGAGTTGTGAAAGGCTCAAAGATGAGGAAGCAAGTATTGTGCATCATTTCCATCGAAGCGTTTCTTCTCGCTGCATCCATCGGCACGGCGTTGGGACAGTCGTCCGCGAAACAAGCATCTGAGGGCGAAAAGAGCGTCTATCCCCCCATGACCGGTTTGCCTGAATGGATGACCATCGCGGGCTACGCGGATTTCGGCTACCGTACCACACAGTTCTACCAGCCGGACTATGACACGACAGTATTTCAGGGCGATAGTAGAATCGAATTCTGGGTCCCGCCGGGGCGAGAGACCTTCTCGTGGGGACCATACATCCGCTTTGCGGGCATAGACAGCAACCGGCGTCAACCTTGGGAGAATGCCTGGCTCGCGCTGCCGGGAGCTGGGTTCCAGGCGTATCCATTCAGCCAAAAGCAGTTGAGAGAACATACCGGCTGGCTTGGCGACATCTTAGGGCCGCTGAGACTGTTCGGGGAGTACAATCGGCTCGACTACTGGGGAGATGAGAACTGGTGGCGGCCGGACAACCAAGTCCGCGCCGGAGCCGAATACTGGCACGCGCGCTACGTCAACGACACAACCAAACTCCTGTGGGGGGAGGTGTGGTCGGGGCTGTTTTGGCAATCGGCGAACGAATTCGACCCACACTACAACTCTGTCGTCTTTGCGAATGCCCTGCGCGCGGGCGTCAGGGTGCCGGACGCTGGCGTCTTATCCCTGTTCACTCCTTACGGGGTATTGGAGAGTTCCCTGACGGACAACGGCGCATATTACTGGGAGAACCGCTTGCTCGCGGGTTTCGGCATTCGTGTGGCGCCTTGGCTTCGACAGAAGCCAGACAGATTCAACTGGCTGACCCGCCTTGTCGTCTACGCCGAGTATCTGGAGGCGGTTGACTATTACCGCACCCAGGCGCCCGACAGCGTGCCCGATCACGACTTCCGCGTTGGAATCAATCTCGCCATCGGAGAGTGGTACCGATGAGACTTAGTGGCATGGCAGTAAATCGCTCTTGCCTGGACAAACGACCGTGGGTGATAGGAGCAGAGTGGAGCGTATTCTGAATTCGAGATATCTTCGTTATGGAAGGGATCAGCTATGCGACGAAAGGTTCTTACGGCAGCTCTGTTGCTGTGTGCGTTGACAATTGGTTTTTCTTGTGCGGCGACGGATCAGGGTGCGGGACAAGGCGTCGGTACCCCGTCCACTGCGGACCAAGTTTGGGCTGCGTACAACAAGAAAGACTACGCAGGTGCCATTGAGCGGGCGGATGAGTGTATTAACGAGTCCCTCGGCGAAGCTATGGGGGAGCAGGAAAAACTCGAGGCCAGCAAGACCTCTCCGCCCCCGGTAGGACCGGCCTCGCAACGAGAGAAGAAGGTCATATTCGCGCGAGCTGCCCTGAATGACGCAGCCACATGCTTGTACATCAAAGGCCGGTCCCTCGAAGCCATGAGACGCAAGGACGAGGCCATCAGCGTGTACAAGAACGCATCCAAGTTGACTTATGCACGCTGTTGGGACCCCCAGGGATGGTTCTGGTCCCCCTCTGAAGGATCTCTCAATAGGCTGCGGATGCTGAAATAGAGGTCGGCCTCCCCGGCGAGCCGCCAGAAGAATTGATTTGTTGTCCCCTACTACAACATTCAACCCTCTGGCATTTCAGTGTACAGGAGAGCGTTGGAATCATAAGGAGCAACAAATGGTAGTTGGAACGCTGGTAGCAATAACATCACAGGGACTTGCCGCCTGGGTATTCGGCACGTCATTACTCATATTCCTGGGGGTAATGGCGATACTGGGAGTCATCAAAAAAAGGGACGCTATTCCTCCTTTCGCAGAGCAAATCCTTGCACTGTTCGCCGCTCTTCTGGCGGGTCTGTTTACGTTCTTCATCACAGGGACCATCGCAGTGGAAGGCAAGGGCATCCAGGCGGCAGGGGGTCTTGCCATGTTCGCGTTGGTCCGCCTTGGCTGGAAAGTCAGAGTAGAAGTGACGGCAGCCATAGAACCTCCAAGTCAAGAACCAGGACCAAAACCTGGGGAAAGCGTGCCTTCTCTGAGTGATGGCCAACCAAGGCCAGAGAAGAAGTTGAAGCCGAAGGCAAAACATCGAGGGCTTACCAAAACATCTGCCGCGGCTGTAGTGACTGTCGTGATCGGGGGGCTATTAATCGAAGCGACCGTGCCGGTGATTGACAGGAGCAGAGAGCATTTTGCCCGTGACACACATCCCGCTCCGACCCCAGGGGAGCCTCTCGTGGCTCCGCCGCAACCAACGTACAGCGCCTCGCCGTCCGTGATGAAGCAACCAGCGAACCGTGACTCGGCGTCGGTGATGGAAGAGTACCACCCTTCGGGGCTTATGGGGGACATTGGCGACTTGAGGCCCACGGCAAGAATGGAGGAGGCGGACCAGTTCACATACGAGCCTCAGGGAAGAGGGTCCCATGAATACGATTACAAGTATGTCAACGGGATACTCAACGAGAGGCCGGCCCAGTTTGCCGGAGTTATGTACTTGCACCCCCGCGGTAATTGGGGGACGGACCCTGCGGGTGGGTGCGACTTGAGGGATGTTGCTGATGTGATCAGATGGGAAGCACGCGCTGTGGACGGGACTGTAAATGTTGAGTTTCTCATCGGGGGGATCACGTGGACATGGGATGAAATGGCCAAAAAGAAAGTGCCAGCCCCTTACCCTGATTCGCTTCCTCATACGGATTTGGGAACCAAGAGGCTCACTTCTGAGTGGAAACTCTTCGAGGTAGATCTCCGCGAGAAAGGACGAGTCAGAGACGATTTCAAAAAGGTGGTAGGTGGCTTTGGATGGGTCATCACCTGGGCGGCCAATGGATTGAAAATGTCTGATGATGCTCTAAGTCCTAATCAGAAAAAGGTATTCATAATTGAGATACGCAATATACGCTATGAAAGGAAACAACAATGAGAACTATGATCGGGTGCGAGATGACACGGTTATGGATCATTGGTCGAGCGACCTGCCTTTATACAGTCCCGGCCGTTCTCATGTTGGCGGCTGGTGCTTGTTCCTATGCAGCCGATGCGACAGGTAATCTGCAAGCCTGGCAAGAGAAGATTGTGAACGCCGTGTGGGTAGCCTACTCCCCTCCTTCCGCTAACCCGCAAAAGGGAATGGAAGCAACGGTGGATGCCATCCGTCAGGACCTTTCCATACTGCACGATGCAAAATTCACCGGGCTGGTGACGTATGGCTCGTCCGGCGTGATGGGCAAGGAGTTCCCCCAAATCGCCCGGCAAGCTGGTTTCAAAGGCCTCATCATGGGCGTCTGGGACCCGAACAACCAGCAGGAGATGGCGGCGGCCGTTTCCGCCGCGAAGAATCCAATCATTCTGGGGTACTGTGTAGGCAATGAGGGGCTTGGAAAGCGATACAACGTCAGAGACTTATCGAAGGCGATTGATGCTCTTCGCAAGGCCACTGGCAAGCGTGTGACTACGACCGAAGAAATCGACGACTACACAGACGAGGAGTTGCTGGGCCTTGGCGACTGGATCTACCCGAACGCACACCCTTACTTCCACAGCCAGTTGGAACCCAAGGCCGCGATAGACTGGACCGTTGCTGCTTTCCAGGATCTCACCAGAAGAGGTAAACGCTTCGTTATGTTCAAAGAAGTTGGTCTGCCAACGGCGGGAGACCCTGCCGGGAAGATGTCCGAGGCAGCCCAGGACACTTACTACGTGGAACTCGCAAAGACGCCCGTGAAGTTTGTGTACTTCGAAGCCTTCGACCAGCCTTGGAAGACGCACCTGCCTATTGAACCCCATTGGGGAATCTTCAATTCAGACCGTTCACCCAAGGTTCTCGCCAAGCGTCTACTGCCGCCTGTGCCGCTCCAGGCGGCACCTGATGAGCGTTTCTACGTCTATGAAGATGCAGACTCCTCCAAGAACCACTTCAAGCCGACGGGCTTCATGGGCGACACCGGCGACATACATATCGACGAGGCATGTGAGGTCAAGCCGCACTCTGGTCAGACCTGCATCCGAATCCTCTATGATGCAAAAGGAAAGGGACCGAGCACGGCACCCTATCCTGGTGCCGCCAAATGGGCTGGCGTCTACTGGCAAGAGCCCCCCAACAACTGGGGAAAAGATGAAGTATGGAAGGATAGCGGCTTCAATCTCTCTCCATACAAGCGAATGGTCTTCTGGGCCAGGGCGGAGAAGGACTGCCGAGTTGAATTCAAGGTGGGTGGTATCAGCGAAAAGCACGGCGATAGCCTGAAATATCCAAGAGGCAGAACGGCAAAGCTGACCACGGAGTGGAAAGAGTACGACATTGATTTGCGGGGAACTGATCTCGCTCGCATCATTGGCGGCTTCTGTTGGGCTACGAACTGGGACACCAATCCCGATGGGATCACATTCTATTTGGATGATATCCGTTACGAAAAGAATTGAGTGGTGCAGTTGGCTATGACTGTTCAACCGGAGCAACTGAAGTATGCGAACAACTGCTGCGGATCATGAAGCGGATCGCGCGATATGTTGAAGCATGTCGTCCTGTCTCATGATCGTATCTCTAATGGAACGCCTCCGTCCGACGATCGGAGCCGAAGTGTTGCGTCCATGGCGCGTGCCGCGCAGAAGCACAGTCTATCTGTGGACACACATAAACAGTGTTTGGCACATCCGAAAGGGGAGGAACCATGAAGAAGACGGCATTGTTCTGCTTGATTTCGGTGGTGCAGGTTTCTCAAGCATTTGCCGCTTCCGAGAAGGAAGCGGGAAATGCTGACAACGCCATACAGCAGAGCAAGTACTTACCTCTGTCCGTAGGCAATAAATGGGTATACCGTAAGACGGTCCCGCGCGGCGCTGCGGTTGTTGCATGGGAAGCTTTGGAGATTGACGAGAAAATCCAATTTGCATTCGGACCGGTAGAGCAAATCCGGCAAGGGACTTTCGAAGAAGTGTATGTGATCAAGGATCGTATCGTCGAAGACGGTCGTCAAAGATGGGTGATCGACGTTGGTACAAAGGAGACCGCCAGAGATGGAAGATACAGTGGTCTGATGATGAGTGTCGACAGAGTTCTTTGGGGGAGGCTCCCTTCCAGTGAGCATGTGGTCGAGATAGGTGAGATAATGATTTGGGAGCACTTTGCAGGACCCTTCCGACAGCAGAGGACTTTGCTCATCGAGCCACGCCAGCCCAGCGTAGAAGCTCATATGAGTCGGCTCGATGGAATGGTCATCGTAAGCAACTCATCCAAGCCTGCCGCAGTTACAGTCCCAGCGGGGAAGTTCGAAGAGTGCATCGAAATTGTGACTGAACTCAGACTCAAACGGCGCGATGAGAAGGTGGATATCTGGAGAACGCGCAGCTACTACGCTCCGAATGTCGGACTGGTGAAAGAAGAACAAAGCTCGCCTGAACGAAAACCCACTTACACTCTCGAACTCACGGAATACAAGTTGACCACGGAAAAAGATGCTGACAAGAAGGCCGAACAAGCCGCTCCAGCGGACCCGGACAAGCCGGCGCACTGAGCATTTCGTTCGGCACCGCAGATAGACGGGAGGCAGGTCAGAAACCGGGGCAGACCTACACTTTTTACATTCTGGTTCTGTGTTTGCGCAAGGCGATGAGGAAGATATACGCTCGCTGCTGCCCACCATGACACTGGAGCAGGGGCATAGTACAAGAGGGGGACTCCGTCAAGAGGAGAACCCAAGCGAACGGCGGCTGACACGGATTCGTGTGCGCGTGCCAACCGTTGGGTCGAGCGTGTCTACGCGAGCGCCAGTTTGGCACCCATCAATCTTCCGGCAGGGGTTTGCCTTTGGTTTCCGGGGCCCAGATCAGGGCGACGATGCCTACGAGATAGATCAGGCACATCATCATCGCCACCGTGCGGAACGGCATCATCGTGCTCAGCCAGCCCAGCAGCATCGGGAACGGGGCCGCCGCGTAGCGGACCGTGTTGTAGCAGAAACCGACGCCCGTGCCTCGCAGCCGGGTGGGGAAGATCTCCGGGAAGTAGATCGAGTAGCCCGCGAAACAGGACAACGTGCCGAAGCCCATGAGCGGCAGCATCCAGTACACGTCCGTCTCCGTCTTGAGCGAGTGGAACACGAACGCCACGATCACCAAGCAGAACGAGAACGCCAGGAAAAACGCCGTGCGCCGGTTGAAACGAGATGCGACCCACGTGAAGGTCAACATGCCCAGCATCGCACCGACGTCCTGGAGCAGCGTCCCGCGGCTCTTGCACTTGTCAATGGTTCGTTGCAGCTCGGAGATGGTGCCGGCAAAGACCTGCTCCAGCAATTGCCGGTTCAGGAAGATGATGTCCTGTTTCTCGCCCTTGGCCTGGACCAGTTGCGCCATGTTCGACGTGCGTTTCGTCAGCTCCACCGACTGGAACGCCGCAGCGTCGTAGAGACTTCCCTCCAGGATGAGCCGGTTGAGGTCGGTCCGCAGCGCCTCCTGCGTGGCCTCCGGGACGTCCTGGCCAGGCTGGACCTGATCCAGCAGGCTCTGCACTTCGGGGGATAGTTGCTTCTTGATATGGGCAGAGGCCGAATTGGCGCCGGCCTTCAAGGCCAGGGAGATCTCCGCCGGCTTGAGGATCTCTTTGGCCAGCAGCGGACGGTTGCGGAACGCCGTCGTGATCAGCTCCGGGGAGAAGAACGCGATGCCCCACAAGCCGACCATGCCCGCCACGCCGAAGCAGATGCCGATAATCGTGCTCTTGCGCCAGCGGGGATCGCGGAACAGGTCCGAAATGCGTCCGACTTTCCGGCCGGCGCCGCTGGCCGCCTGGGCCTTGGCCTTCTTCCAGGGTTCCGGCTCCTTCAGGATCAGGATAATGGGCACCACCAGGACGATCGGCAGGACGCCCACGAAGAATAGCACCTGCCAGCCACTCCAGTGGCCCCAGAAGTTCTCCTTGCCGAGCACGATGCCGATACTCACGCCCGAGGCCAGGATGTTGCCGATGGCCGAGAGCGACTGCATCACGCCCAGGGCGATCGTGCGGAAGCGCGGCGTCACGCTCTCGGCCAGCAGGGTCGTGGCCGAGCCGAACATGCCGCCGACACCCAGGCCGCACAGGAAGCGGTAGATCAGGAATTCCGTGCCGTTGCGGGCCAGCCCGGATAGGCCGGCGAAAATCGTGTACGCCAGGAGCGTGGCGACCATCGCCTTGACCCGGCCGTACTTATCGCTCATCATGCCGAACAGAATGCCGCCCGTGCCCCAGCCAACCATCAGGATCATCGTGGCCAGGCCGCCCCAGTACTTCACGTCGCCGTCCGGGGCGGTCGCCCCGAGCAGTTCCCGCAGCGCGGGCTCGCGCGCCAGCACAAAGATCCGCTGGCCCATGCAGTCGAACAGCCAGCCGCTCGCCGCCAGGATCAGGACCAGCCAGTGATAAAGCGTTACTTCTCGCCACCACGGGGTCTCGGCGGGGTCTCGGGGTAGAGCAATCGGTTCAGCCATGTGTCTTTCTCCTTACTAAAGCACAACCGGGCCGCAGTGTACCGCCAAACCACCGAGGGGCCAAGTGATTTTTCCTGGGGATGGGCACCAGCGGTGCGCCAGGATTATGCCAAGGCAGGCCCCTGGCTGCCGGGTGCCCTGGGAACCGGGAAAACGGTAGCCAGACCCTTTGTCCCCCGGTAGAATGCCGCGGCATGGATGGCTACAATCTGGTCAGTTTTGCAGGGATTTTCGTTCTGGCGGCGCTGGCATGGGCCTTGTCCGCCGACCGGCGGAATGTCAATTGGCGGGTGATCGGATGGGGGATCGGCCTACAGCTTCTGATCGCCCTGTTTGTCTTCGTCGTGCCGGCCGGGGCCAGGGTGTTTCTCCTCGTCAACGACGTGGTGGTCAAGGTCCTCGACTCGGCCGGTGAGGGGGCACGCTTCGTGTTTGGGCGTCTGGCCCTCGGGCCGGGACAAGTCAGCAAGGAGGGCGCCGAGTCACTCGGTTTCATGCTGGCGTTCCAGGCGTTCCCGACGATCATCTTCTTCTCCGCATTGATCGCCATCCTCTACTACGTGGGTCTCATGCCCCTGGTCATCAAGGGCTTCGCCCGGGTATTTACCCGGCTGATGCGGGTGTCCGGGGCCGAGTCGCTGGTTGTCGCGAGCAACATCTTCGTCGGCGTGGAATCGAACCTGACGATCAAGCCGCACCTGGCGAGCCTCACGGCGTCGGAGTTGTGCACCGTCCTGACGGCAGGCATGGCCACCGTCGCCTCGAACGTCCTGGCCCTGTACGTGCTGGCGCTCCAGAAGCAGTTCCCCACGATCGCGGGGCACCTGATCTCGGCGTCGCTGCTGTCCGCCCCCGCCGCCCTGCTGATGTCGAAACTCCTGCTGCCCGAAAGCGGCAAGCCGGTAACCCTGGGCCTGAACGTGGAGCCGTATTACGAGCGGGACGGCAGCCTCTTCGAAGCGATCATCAACGGGGCCAACGCCGGTGTTCGCATGATCGTAGGGATCGTCGCCCTGCTCATCGCCGTCCTTGGGCTGGTGGCGCTGGTCGATCTGGTGCTCGGGGGCCTCGGGAACGTCCTCAATCCCATGCTCGGCACACACGGCGTCTGGTCGCTGGGCGGCTTGTTCGGCTATCTGTTCTACCCGCTGATTCTCGTCCTCGGCGTGCCCCCCAGCGACGCGGGCGTGGTCGCGCGGATCGTCGGCGAGCGGGTGATCGTCACGGAAGTCACATCCTACAGCGACTTGGCCGGGGCGATGGAGCACGGACTGCTCCAACACGGACGTTCGGCAGTCATCACGGCATATGCGTTGTGCGGGTTTGCCCACGTGGCCTCGATGGCCATCTTCGTCGGCAGTATCTGCGCCCTGGCCCCGCAGTGTGCCAAGGGCATCGGCCCCATCGCCGTGCGGGCCCTGGTCGCCGCGACGCTGGCCTGCCTGATGACCGCCTGCGTGGCCGGGGCATTCTTCATGGAGGGATCGATTCTGTTGGGAGGCTCGTGATGCTCATTCGTCGCCTTGAGGACTGTGATAGATTCATCGGAGGGGACGACTCGATCTTGCGCGAGCTTCTCCACCCGGACAAGACCGAGATCGCGATTCGCTACAGCTTGGCGCACGCCGTGGTCAAACCCAGCGACAGAACCAAGCCTCACCGGCTCAGAACGGCCGAGGTCTACTACGTCATGGCGGGCCACGGCCGCATGCACATTGACGCTGAGGTCTCCGAGGTGAATGCCAATTGTGCCGTGTACATCCCGCCAGGATCAACGCAATACATCGAGAACATCGGGGCCGCCGACCTCGTCTTCCTGTGCCTCGTGGACCCGGCGTGGCGGGCGCAAGACGAGGAGGTCCTGGAGGGCGACTGATTCCGCGCCATGACAATCCCGACGCTCATCACGTTTGCTGCTTATTTCGCCATCTTATTGGGCATCAGTCACGAGGAGGATGAAGATGGGCCGGATCGCGGTGGATGTCGTGCTGCTGCCCGACGAGGCGATGACGAGTCGAGCGATTGAGATCAACCGGCAGCTCATCACGAGCGGCCGCCCGGAGATTGTCCTGAGCGAGGAGGACTGCCTGCCGCACGTCTCGCTGGCGATGGGCTGCATCGATGAGGCGGATGTGAAGGCTATCCAGGAGCGACTAGAAGACCTCGCCCGTAGGACCACGGTGAGACAATTGGAGGCGGTGGGCGTCTCCAGTTCCATCAACTCTCGCGGCGAGACGACCTGCCTCCTCGAAGTCGAGAAGACCCAGGAACTGCAAGCACTCCACGAATGGGTCATGGAGGAGATGACGCCGTTCTTTCGCTACGAAGTGACAGAGGCGATGATCTACGGCGATGCAGTCACGGGGACAACGCTGGACTGGATTCGCACCTATCCGGAGAAAGCCGGCTACGAGCACTTCAGCCCTCACATCACGATCGGCTACGGCCGACTGCCGCCGGGGCTGTCGTTCCCGATCCCGTTCACGGTCACGCGGCTCGAGTTGTGCCACCTGGGAAACCATTGTACCTGTCGCAGGATTCTGGTGACGGCGACTCTGTAGGACGAGCGTCCCCGTATTGCCCGGTCAGTGTGCGATGACGCTGGAGACGCGGAAGACCGGCAGCAGCAAGGCGATCGCGATGGTCCCAATGATGGTGCCAAGGATCGTGATCATCAACGGCTCGATCAAGGTCATGACGTTGCGGATCGAGGTCTCCAATTGTTTCTGGTAGAAGATCGAGACCTTGTCGCAGACTTCGCCGAGCCGGCCGCTCTTCTCGCCGGCCCGCAGCATCTGGATGATGCCGGGCGAGATCAGATGGGCGTCTTCCGCGAGCATGATGGACTCCGACAACTGGTAGCCGTCCTGGATCTTCTCATCCACCTGGGCCCACAGGCGCTGGAAGTGGTAGTTGTCCACGGCCCCTTCGATCACGCGGATCGCATCGAGCAGCCGGACGCCCGTGTTAACCATCGTGGCCATGATCCTCATACTGCGCGTGACCACCATATCGACGAACATGGTGCCGATGATGGGGGTGTGAATCTTGACGCCGTCGAGGACGCGCCGGCCCTGGGGCGTCTTGGACCAATACCAGAGCATGCCGCCCCCGATGAGGATCGTGGTCACGATGCTGGTCATGGCTTCGAAGTTGCCCAGGATGTTGCTGACGCCGACGAGCACCTGGGTCAACTTCGGCAGCGACGCCCCGCGAGCAGCGTAGATCCGCATGAAGCGCGGCAGGACGAAGAACATCAGGGTGCCCGTGGCGGCAATGGCCATGAGCACCATGATGAACGGATACGTCAGGGCGCTGCGGATCTGCTTGCGGGTGTCCGCCTCGAAGCCCTGGTAGCCGGTGAGGACGGTGAGCATCTCGACCATCCGCCCGGAGGCTTCCGAGGCCCGGACCATGCTGATGAACATCGAGTTGAACGTGCCCGGATAGCAGGAGAGCGCTTTGGAGAAGGTCTCGCCGCCCTTGACCCGCTCCGAAAGGTCGAGGATGACCGCCTTGAACTTGCTGTCGGCCGCCTGCTCCGCAATGGCGTCCAAGGCGTCGCTCAGGATCACGCCGCTGTCAAGCATGATGGCCAACTGCGTGGTGAAGAGGATCAGGTCGTTGGACTTGGCGCGAAACTTGGACAGCCGTTCCGCCGAATGGGGAGCGGAGGACGGAGGACCGACGATAGCGCCGTTTTCGGTCTTCGGTCCTCGGTCCTCGATCTTCGGTCCTCGGTCTTGTGTTGGAGCCAGCAAGGTAGCCATAATGTCGTACTCGCCTATCGTCCGGAGGTTGCGCGGCTCGTTTCGTCACACGTCCGACGTTCTACGTGACGAGCTTCGCAACGTTGTCACCCCGGACTCCGATCCGGGGCGCAACCGATCAACGGTCATTCAACGTCGGGTCGGATACCACCGGGCCGTCGATCACCGCCGTCCGGAGAATTTCTTCAATGGACACAATCCCCGCCTTCACCTTTTCCATGCCGTCGTGCTGCAGGGGCCGCATTCCTTTCTCCATCGCCTTGGTACGCAGCTTTTTCGCGCTGATCCGCTCGTTGATCATCTCTGAGATTTCATCGTCGGGGACGAGAAGCTCGTGAATGGCGATTCGGCCCGCATAGCCCGTGTTGCGGCACTTCTTGCACCCGACGCCGCGGTAGTACGTGGCGACCTCGCCGCCTTGGGCCTCCACGATCCGGCGGATGCTGGCTGGCGGATCGTACTGGGTCTTGCAGTTGGAGCAGATCCGGCGGACCAACCGCTGGGCCAGCACGCCTTTGAGCGAAGCACTGAGCAGATACGGGGCCACGCCCAGATCCAACAGACGGGTCACCGCGCCGGGGGCGTCGTTCGTGTGCAGCGTCGAGAGTACCAGGTGCCCCGTCAAAGCCGCCTGGACCGCAATGCTCGCCGTCGCCTCGTCGCGGATTTCGCCGACCATGATGATGTCGGGGTCCTGCCGCAGCAGGCTGCGCAGAGCCGTGGAGAACGCAAATCCGACGGACGTGTTGACCTGGAACTGGTTGATCCCCGACATGTTGCACTCGACCGGGTCCTCGACCGTGCAGATGTTGACTTCCTCATTGCTCAGCTCGGCCAGCGCTGCGTAGAGCGTCGTATTCTTGCCCGAGCCGGTAGGGCCGGTCACCAGGACCACGCCGTTGGGCGTCTGAATCACCTGCCGGAAGCGCCGGAGATTGTCGTAGGTGAAGCCCAGCGCCTCGAAATTGTAGAGGATCTTCTGCGGATCGATGACGCGAACGACGACCTTCTCGCCGAAGGTGCCGGGCATGACGGAGACGCGCAGGTCGATCGGCCGGCCCTCGACCAGAACGTGGATGCCGCCGTCCTGCGGCAGCCGCCGCTGCGCAATGTCGAGCTCGGCCATGATCTTGATGCGGGAGACAATCGCCGGGTGCATCTGGTGCGGCGGCCGTATCTTCTCATAGAGCTTGCCGTCCACGCGATAGCGGATGCGCAATTTCTTGTCGCCCGGCTCGATGTGGATGTCGCTGGCGTTCTCCCGGACCGCATTGTACAGCAGGTAGTTGACGAGCTTGACCACCGGGGACTGTCCCGCCACCTCTTCGAGATTGCCGATGTCCTGGGTGATGTTCTCGATCAGCGTGAATTCTCCGAGGCCCTCTTCGTCGATGATATCGTCGATGACGAAGACGTTCGCCGCCGGCAGATAGGTCTGCAGGGTCGCCTTGATGTCCTTGGCCGTGGAGCAGACCACCTGGACCCGGCACCCGCTGATCCGCTCGATCTCGTCGATGAGAAAGACGTTCGTGGGCTCGCTGACGGCCACCGTAAGCACGTCGTGGACCTTGAACAGAGGCAGCACGATGTGCGCTTCCAGGAACTCACGGGGCAGAATCTCGATGGCCTTGGGGTCGCAGATTTTCGGGCTGATCTGGGCGTACGGCACGCCATACGCTTCCGCCAGGGCCGAAGCGATCTGGTTGTCCGTGCAGTGGCCCATCTCGACGAGCAGCTCGCCGAGGAGTTTGCGATGGCCCTTGTCCTGCTGCTCCGCGAGGGCCTTCTCGATCTGCTCTTCGCTGACGACGCCACGGGCCAACAGCAGTTGGCCGAGCTGTAGCTTGTTTTCGAGCAGAATCTGACCCATATCTACTTCTCTCAGTCAATCGGTTGTGACAGAAACCAGGGAATATTGGGGGGTGCCAGTCGTCCACCCATCATTCCAATCTTCCATCATTCCAATCTTCCAACTCACGCGAAACTCTTGACCGCTTTCGTCAGTTCGGCGTGGCAGTCGAATTCGTCCTGCAGCCGCGTGATTTCCAGGATCTTGGTGCAGTTCTCCGTGAGCCCCGCCAGTCGAAGCGCGACGCGATTCTGGCGGCAGTAGTCACGCACCCACAGCAGCAGCTCGAGTCCTTGGCTGTCGACGCCATCGACGTCGCTCATGTCCAGAACGATGCCGGCTCTCTGGCCGGCGATGATCTCGGTGATCGCGCTGCGCAGCGGCTCGACGGTCTCGCCGTCCACTTCGCCCCGCAGCTCGACCACCGTGACGTCATTGTAGTTTTGCCATGCGATTTTCATCAGAGCAGCGTCCCAATCGCTTCGACTCCGTAGTCCGCGAAGTGCCCGGTGTCGTAGTTTTCCTGGCCGTCCTCCTGAACGATCTCCCACAGGCGGTCGATGTCGCTTTCGAGGAAGATCGTGCCGATCTTCAGATCGAACTGCGTGCCCAGGCCCTTGCGAATCTCGTCGAGGGCGTGCCCCACGCTCATGGCGTCGCGATACGTCCGCCGGGAGGTCATGGCGTCGAAGCTGTCCGCCAGTCCGACGATCTTGCCCGTCAGCGGGATCTCGTCGCCCTGGAGACCGTCCGGATACCCGTGGCCGTCGACGCGCTCGTGATGACAGAGCACTCCAGGCACGATCTCGCGCATCTGCTTGATGCCCCGGAGGATGCTGGCCCCGATGGAAGGATGGCGGCTAATGCACGCCCGCTCCTCGGGCGTGAGCTTGCCGTTCTTGCGGAGCACGCTTTCATCGATGCCGATCTTGCCGATGTCGTGCAGCAGGCCGGCCAGATAGATCTTGTGGATCTGATCCTCCTCCAGCGGCTCCTGCTCCGCCATCCGCTCGGCGATCCAACGGGAGATCAACGCGACCCGCTCCGAGTGGCCGCGGGTGTACTGGTCCTTCGCGTCGATGCTGTTGGTCAGCGCCTTGAGCGAGCCGACGAACAGCTCCTTGAGATCGTTGAAGAGCCGGCCGTTCTCGACGAACACCGCGCAGCCGCTCGCGACGGACGTGAAGAGCTTGATGTCCGTGCTGTCGAAATCGGGCTTGTCCACGCGATTGACCGCCACCATCAGCCCGATGACGGAGACCGTCCCTTTGCCGCGGCGCACGGCGCCGCTGTCGCCTTTGTCTTTCGCGCACAGGGGCACGGCGATGATGTTCCGGACACTGGCGGGCCAGGCATACCGGAAGGGCGAGTCCACCTCGCTGTCCAGCAGGGCCTCGCGGCCCCGGGCCAGCTCCTCGCTCAGGCGCCCGTGCAGGGCCGCCGCCATCGCATCGTCGATGTCGATCAGCCCGGAGCCGGCCGCCACGACCAGCCTCCGGTCGCCGTCCATCACCCGCTCCAGCAGGACCGCAATCCCTTCCACCAGGACAATATCGGTCAGGCTGTCACAGGCGAGCTGGAGGAAGTTGGTGTCCGACTCGGTGACCCGCATGTTCGTGCTGATCCGGTGGAGCAGCACCAGCTCTTCGTAGACGCGGGCCAGCTCGACCCCGACCGTCTCGATCTGCTCCTCCGTTCGCATCGACGTCTGGAAGTTCCGGGCCGACAGCCGGAGCATCTCCTGGAAGTGCTCGACATTGGCACCACCCGACGCGGGATCTCCGAGATCGACCAGGGCGACGCCCGCCGGATCGCGGTAGCCCGACGCCACGGGCGGTCGGAGCAGGGGTACGCCGATCAGCAGACTCACGTCCGCCAACTGCCAGACCGGAATCTCGGCGCCCTCGTACTGCTGCTGGGTAGCCCGGGCGAGGATGTCGCGCCCCGCCTCCAGGAGCCGGCCGCCGTCGCTCTCGAAGCGCCCGCCGTTGACGCGTACAACGAGGGAGCCCTCGGTGCTCACCACGGCGAAATTGACGCCGAAGCGGGCGAGCCGTTCCCCGAACTTCTCCAAGTCCCGTCGTTGCGACGCATCCAGCGCCGGAGCCGCTATGTTGGGCATGAGCATTTCCACGCGTTCACCTATTCACACCTGTCGATCGTTGATGCCCCCCCGGCGGCGTCAGCATTTGACCGCAAGCTGCCGCTGGTAAAGAATGTCCTGGATGGTCTTGAGCAGCTCCTTCGGGCTGAACGGCTTGCTCAGGCAGCTCGACACCCCGAGGCTTTCCTGCTGCTCCTGCGTCACGGCAAAGCTGCGCGCGGTCAGCAGAATCACGGGAATGTCCTTGGTCCGCTCATCCTCGCGCATCTTGGTGATCAGCTCGATCCCCGTCATCAAGGGCATTTGGTAATCGGTGACCACGATGTCGGGCTTCTCCCGGCAGGCGAGATCGTAGGCCTCCAGGCCGTTATTGGCGGCAATGACCTCATATCCGTTGTTGCGGAGCTTGATTGCGACCACGTGAATAATGTGGATTTCATCGTCTGCCACAAGCACTTTATTGGCCATCTTTCTCGTCCTCTGGAAGAATTCGATATCGAACGCTCCTGCCTCCGTGATGCGATCTTGACCCATCCCTGCTAGACGGCGGCGGCCTGTTCGGCGGTCGCCAACGGCAGCTCGAACCCAAACGTGCTGCCGACCCCCACTTTGCTGGTGACGAACATTCGTCCGTCGTGTACTTTTTCGACGATTTGCTTCGCCAGGTTTAGCCCCAGGCCGGTCCCTTTGGCCTGTTTGTTGTTGGCGCTGACGCGGAAGAATTTCTCGAAAAGGTGGCCCATCTCGTCCTCGGGAATCCCAACGCCGGTGTCGGTCACCGTCACGCGCACGAGCCGCGCCGCCTCGTCCACCTCCGTGCCCACCGTCACGTGGCCGCCGGCCGGCGTGTATTTGACGGCGTTACTCAATAGATTGATAATGACTTGTGAAATCATGTCCTTGTCCACGTGCACCTGGTCGTAGACGATGGGCTGTCCGCTCGTCACCGTGATGTTCTTCTCCTCAGCGTAGCTGCGGATCATCTGCATCTGCTCTTCAATCAGGATCGTCAGGCTCGCCTGCTCCTTCTTGACCTTGATCAGACCCGACTCGATCCGGGAGATGTTCAGAATGTCCTCGATCAGCCGATTCAACCGCTGGGCCTGGTTCTGAATGACGGCGTAGAATTCCTTGCGGGTCTCTTCGTCGCCCGCTTCGCCGTCCGCGAGCATTTCGGAGTACGCCGTGATCGAAGCCAGCGGCGTCTTGAGCTCGTGCGAGACGTGACTGACGAAGTCGTTCTTCATCTGGGCGACTTCCTTCTCCTTGGTGACATCGTGGAGCACGGCCACGACGCCGGAGGTCTTCCCGTCCTCCTGCACGCACGAGATGATCGCCTCGAACGCTCGGGGCCGATCCCCTTGCGTGAAGACCAACTCCCGCTTCGTCGCCTCGGTCCGGTTGCATCTGCTTTGCCGCAGAAGCTCGACAAATTCGGCGTGCGTCCGGCCGATAATCTCGGCGAGAGGCTCGTGGCAGGCATGCGCGGCGTCGAATCCCAAAAGCTTCGCCGCCGGCTCGTTGGCCATCAGGAGCCGGTCCGACCCATCCACGACAAGGACCGCATCGCGAAGACTGTACAGAATGGCCTCCACGTGCCGCTTCTGGCGCTCGGAAAGCCGGGATCGGACCTGGAGGTCCTGCAGCTCCTCGCGAAGATGCCGAACCGTCCTGTCACCGTCGGCCAGATGGGCATCGACAGCTTCGGTCAACGCGTTTGATGTTCCCGAACCGTGGGGACGATCGAGCGCCGATGGCGGCGCCAGGAACCGTGCGGCTATGGACGTGACCACCCCGAGCAATCGGCCGTAGCCAACGCCGAGGACGATCACGCCCACAGCCCCCACAAAGTAAACAGCGAGGCACAGCGAAGCGAACCACCGGTCCCCCCCCGCGGCGACGCCGGTCTCCTGCCACTGGGCAAGAGCCGCCATCAGCAGCGAGACAATCGCTGCCGCGGTGGCGATCCAGACTGTGCTTCGTTGGCCTCTCACCACGACTCCTTCGAAACCACGAACCGTCAATGCCCTCTGCTCCACTACCGCAACGACACTCAGCGCCTTAACCAGCCTTCCGCCTCCTGCTTATCGATCTCTTGGACGGCGGTGCTGTCGAGCCTCTTGAACTGCTCCGGATCCGTCTCGACGATAATCCTTTCGCGCAGGCGCAGGGCTTCCAGGTACGTCGGCCTCAGCATGAGCGCGATCCTCAAGTTGAAGAGGGCCTTCTGGGTATCCCCTTCGAGATAGCACTTGGCGGCTCGCGCATAGGCGTCCTCCGCCTGCTTGGCGGTATCGAGCGCACTGAGGCTGTCCTTTGCCGCTTCCCTCTTGAGACGTATATCCTCAAGGCGTTTGTCGCCGTGGGCCTGCGACAGCTCGTCAATGATATGAGGCGTCAGAATGATGATCACCTCTTCCCGGCCCACGGTGTCCTTTTTGCTCCGGAAGAGCATGCCGACGAGGGGCAGGTCCCCCAGCAGAGGCACCTGGGCTTTGGTGGTGGTGACGCTGTCGCGGAACAAACCACCAATGACCACTGTCTCACCGTCCCTGACCACCACGTTCGTCCTTAGTTCCGTGGTATTCTCCAGGGGTTTGCCGTTCGTCTGTATGTCGCCGGAACTGTCTTTGGGGTAGATTTCCATTCGGATGTAACCATCATCCCCAATGTACGGTCTGAATGCCAGCCGCGTACCAGTCTCCAGGAAGGCAGTGGACGCCGTCGTCCCGCCGGTCTGCGTCGTCGTGGCCGTATCCTCGTAGCCGAGCTTGCGACCAATCAACAACTGGCCCTCCTGCTTGTTCACCGCGAGAATCTTCGGATTGGCCAGGACCGTCGTATCCGTGATCTGTTCCAGGGCCGTAATGAGCGCCTGCACGTTGCCGGCGGAGAAGCCGAAGGTCAGCCCCGTCCCACCGGGATTCTTCGCGAAACCCGTGGTCTGCGCCGGCGTCCCGACGCCCCCCACGATGTTCGGCCGGAAAGGCGAGACCGGCACGCCGTTATTCGTGGTGTTGGTGGTACTGGCGATGCCGCCAATGCCGACGTTGACGGGCAAACCGCTCAGCAGGTTCCAGTCAACCCCAAATTGCATGTCCTCCGTCAAAGTGACGACCATGATCGTGGCTTCGATCAGAACCTGCTTGGGTCGGAGGTCGATAGTGCGAACTACCGCTTCGGCTCGTTCGATGCACTCGGGGTAATCAAATACGACGATCATGTCGTGATTGGCAGGATCGTTGCCTCCGCCGCTCGAGCTGAGCCCACCGCCGCCGGAACTGCCGGAACTACCGGAAATGCTCTTCTGAGCGGGGCTGGTCGCCGTGATTTTGGCCGACGGTGCACCGCTCATGACCGGCTGGAGAAGCTTGAGGGCCTCCTCCGCCGTAATGTAGTAGAGCGTGATGACCTTGTACGTCATCCTCTCCGGGTTCTCCTTGATCTTCTTGTATTCTTCGAGGGTGTAGACCCGCACGAAGTCGCCGTCCTGCTCGTACTTGAAGCCGTTTCCGACGACCGCCTCCAGGGCCTTCTCGAACGTCACGTTGTAGAGCCGGCTGATCGCCAGCGGGCCTTCGACGCCGGCGCTGGGAACGATGTTCTTCTTGCACAGCGCGGCCAGCAGGCGCAGGCTGTCCTTGATGGTCATATCCTTCTGAAACGCGATGAATTTGATCAGGCCGCTGGTGGGATCCACCTGGGCCTGATTCGGATCGATCTTCTGACCGTTCGTCGCCGCGGCCGAATCCAGCACGACCGGATTCGGCTCGGCCGCCGCCACATACCCCGCGGTCAACCCAAGGAGAAGGACGGCCGCCAGCCATCGGCCTCTCCGTGTAAGCAATGCCTTGTTCATACATGTGTCCTGAACCATAACTTTGACTCCTGTTTCCTGGCTACCCTTGCCCAAAGGCACAGGCGCCCGCATCGTTTGAACGCACACCCGTCAGTTGACTGTTTCGAGTTTCTGCGCCAATTCCAGCGTCAGGTGGATACCCGCGCACCCCACCAGCACGGAATCGACGTAAATCTGCAACACTTCAAATTCAAAGACCGCGGTGCCGTCTTTCACGGTGAGCTTGCCCCCGACGCTGAGCAACTGGTCGTTGATAAAGGCGCGGGGACTCTCACTCCACAGCACCGCTTCCAGCTTCACCGTCTGTGTGAGTCGTTGGATCACGTCTTGCGCATCACTGGACGATCCCACGGGTACTTCTCGATCAGTGCCTGTTTTCCGACCGGCGGAATTCCGCCGGAGATACGCTTGATCTTTGGCCGTGAAGAAATCTTCTTGGATCGCATCGTGCCGTCCCGGCAGCTTCGGCAGCTCGACGAGTTTCACTTTCACCGGCCCTTGGTGCGGGGCGGACGGCGCCTGCGCACTCGGCGGGGCCGCGGTCGCCGCCGCCGGCTGATGCCCGACGAAGACCCGGACCCACATGAACAGCATGACCAAGAGGAGTCCGCAGGCGGCAGCCGTCTTCTGGCCGCCGATGCCCAGACGGCCGAGAATCCGGCCCGCCGACGGCACGCTGATCTTCCGGTTAGGCGCCACGATTCACACCGCCTGCCGAGGGGGCCTCGGCCGGACCATTGGTTTTGCGGTACTTCGCCGACTGCTCGAAAATGACGGCTTCCACCTGCAGGCTGATCCGCCCCGTCAGGTCGCTGTCGTTCTCCATCACGACCTTCTCGATGCGCACCAGCCGGTCCAGGCTCTGGACCTTCCGGAAGAAACCAAAGAAGTCCGTCAAGATCCCCTTACACGCCACGTGAAGGGGGACACAGTTCAAATCGTCGGTCTTCACTTCCTTCCCGGGCAGGACCACCTGTTCGGTCAACCGGCAGTCCGTCATGATGCCGGAGATTTGTTGCAGGAACGTGCCGAGGGCCCGATCCGCCGGCACGCGCAGATCGAAGCCGGTCACGGCCTTCTCCATGCCGCGCAGCCGCCGCTCCAGACCCGGCAGCTCCGCGCTCTGGGCCGCCGCCATCTGGATCGTCTGCTTCTGCCCGGCCTGCGTCCGTCGCAGCGACGCCAGCCGCTGCTGGGAGGGGATGTAACCGCACAGGGCGAAATCACAGACGAACAGCCCGGCGATGACGTACACCCACACCTGCTGTTTGCGGTGCGACAGTCTGGAACCGCTCGCGTTCATCAATCGTCCATTTCCTTATAGTTGGCCAGATAGCAGGCAATCTCAAATTCCGTCACGTCCAACGCACTCTGGGACAGGACGGCGGTCCCCCCTTCCTGCGGCGGCGGGGCGGATTTCGGGCCGGTCCGGGCTTTGGCGTTGCCATAGAACACGGGATGGACCTGTTGAAAGTACGCAGATTCATCCAGCCGGCACACCAGGTCGGCCACGTCCGCCGGATGGGCCGCCACGCCGGTCAGAACGATCCGGAACTTGACGCGCCCCAGCGGCACGTCCTTTTCGGAATTCCCCGATCCGTTGGCGAGCCGCACCGCGGAGCCCTTCGTTTGCCCCTTTTCCTCCATGCGGCCGAACCGCTCCGCCTGGATTTCCAATTTGCGCACCACGGCGGAGCCGCTGATGACGTGACTCAGCTCGGCCAAAACGGCCGCGATATCGACCTGGGAATCCATCTGCTCCACGAGGCCCGCCCGGGATTTCAGCTCGTTGAGCTGCTTGGTCAGCACGTCGAACTCATGGACCACGGCCTCCGCGCCCACGCGTTGATTTTCGAGGCGCGCCCCCTCCGCCGCGGCCTTGCCGGCCCGGTGGAGCGCCAGGGCGTTGAAGAGCATCATCACGAGAAAGACCGCCACCAGGGCGACGTACTGTCGGCGCACGTGCCCCTGGCGACGCTTGTCGTCTTTATACCATTCGGGGAGGAAGTCGAGCTCTTTCACGCTGATTCCCCCTCCAGCACCGGCTCCCGCCGCGCCAGGGATTCTCCCGGCGCCGCCGGCAACGTGTCCAATCCTTTGAGGCTCAGTCCGACCGCCAGCGCCAGATCCGCAAAGCCGTTCGGGCCTCCCTGGTCCATCTTGTCCGGGGCGTATTCAAAGCCGCGGAGCGGCTCCGCCACCTCGACTTCCACCGACAGGTGACGCCGCAGAACGTCGAGCAGGACCTGCTCGTAGGCGCCCCCGCCCGCCACAACCGCCCGCTCCACGCGCTTGCCGCGAAACGTGACGGTGTAGTACCGCAGGCACAGCGAGATCTCGCCCGCCAATTGCTCCGAGGTCACGTTGAGGGCATCGACCACGTGGCGGCGCGTGGCGGCCTCGATCGAGTCATCCCGCTGCAAGCGCAAACGGAACGACTCGGCGTCCGGGGCGGCGATCCCCAGGGCCGCGGCCACGTCGTTATTGAACTGGCTCATGCCGAGGGCGATCTGCTTGACGAAACAGATGTCCCCGCCCCGGCCGAAAACCACGGTCGTATCCCGGTATCCAATATCGATGAAGATGATCGTTCCTTCCCTGTCCTCCTGGCGGCGCATGGTCCGCTCGAAGGCGCGGAACAAGGCGCACGGGGAAGCATCCACGGCGGCGGGCGTGAGCCCCGCTTCCTCCAGCAGCCGGATGTGGGCCTCCACCGTCGCATGGTCCACGGCGAACAGGATGTATTCGTTCTTGACCTCGTCGCCCTGCTGCACGCTGCCCGCCAGGAGGTAGTCGATCACATCGCGGGCCGGGTCCAGCTCGAATCGCTCCGCCGCCTCCCGGCGCAGGATCTTGTCGGCCTGGTCCGTCTCGGCTTCCGGCAAGCGCAACGACGTGATCCGGACCTTGTCGACCGGCAGCACCGAGACGACGTCGCGTCCCCGGAACTGGCCGTCGGCCAACAACTGCTGAATGGCCGCAATAACGGCCCTCTCCCACTCCGGGGTGTCACAGGCAAGAGCGACATCCATTGGGGCTCGGCGGGCCGCCAGCACCTTCACCTTGCCGTCCCGGACGGCCAGTTGGACCATCTTCAGGCTGCGGTGGCCGATGTCCAGACCGATGGGCTGGATCCTATGGTTCGCCGTTATCCAATTCACTGTCCGCATAATAGAAACGATTCAACTCAATTCGAAACCGTGATATACCCCGTGACAGGCTCCACGTTGACGGTCCTGGTTATGTCCCCCGCTCGTAGCGTAATCACGCCGCTGTTCAGGCTATCTCCGTTGCCGTTGAAAGGGCTGCCCAAGAGGTCGAAGCCAACCTTGTCTGTTCCATCGAAGGGGGCGAAATCGACGCTGGCAATCTCTACTTGGGCGAGTCGGCCATCGCCCTGAAAAGTGACGACGTACTCAGGCCGCTTCGTGATAGGATGGGGAACGTTGTTTCCTCCCTGATCTACGACCCGGTACTGGTAGTAGATCCCAGCCGCCGTCTTATCGAACACGACGGCGTACCTCTGTCCCCTGCTGATGGACATGCTCTTGGCGTACTCCAGATCGGCCGCTACCATGTTCACGGCCGCGCGGAGCTGCATGCTCCCGGCGGAAGAAGCCATCGGCACGACAATCGCCGCCGCAATGGCGAGGATGGCCACAACGATCAGTAACTCGATCATCGTGAACCCGTGTCGAGCGATTCTTACATTCATGTTTCGGCACATTCTAACCCTACCTCCGTTGGCAATTTCGGTCCGTTCGCGGCGCGCCTTTACTCCCGGCGCCCCTTCCTCCGGGAACCGCAGGTCCGGCAGTCCCCTATGCTCCGGCCGGGGCCTCGGCCCCCCAACGTCCGCAACGTCTGCAAATCTTCGCCCTGGCCGATACAGCCGGAACATCCGATCCATCCGACAGCGCACGTCCGGAAAACCCCCGTCGCTCAGAGCTTCCCGACCGGCCTCGGCCCCTCGGCGTGGCGCGGCCGATCTGGCGCGTCCCACTCCCTGCGTCGGGGAAAAGCCTCGCGATTTTCCCGACCCCCACCAATAGGTCTGATAAGCGACCATGCTTTTGACATTGGGCCGGCGCATCGAAGTCCTGCTACTCCCACCTGCGAATACTCTTGAAGAACCCGCCGGCGGCCGGACTCCAGGAGATCTGGCTCCCCGTTGCGTCGTTGACAATCGCCGCCTTCATCGGATCCGCGATGATCGTCACGGTCGAGAGAGAGCCATCCAGCGTCCCCCCGACAAACAGCCCCCCGACAATGGTGATGGATACCGAGTCCTGGATGCTGACATTACCACCCACGACGACAAGGCCCTCAATCAGCAGATTATTAACATTCTCGATCACGAGGTTGCCACTCACATAGAGCGCCGGCAGGCTCTTGGCCGCGACAATCTCGCTCGCGTTCGCGTTGGCGCGTATGGTGAGATCGCCCTCCACGAGCAGCATACCCTTGATGTTCACTGTCTCGGTGATGTCGAGATCGCCTACGTAATGCCAAATATTGCCATCAAGCAGGCATGGTCCGGCGGGCAAAGCTCCACCGGACAGGAGGTGGGTGGAATACTTCGAGTTCGAGTAGCCGTCGTTCACAGGACACGGACCCAGCGAGGGTGCCTGCAGATAAAGCTGACCTGTCCTGGTGCCCGTACCCGCCAAGCTGGCGGCGAAGACATCGCCATAGATCGCGCCATTGTTGGTCAAACCGTTTGGGGTGTAGACATCGCCGTAGACTTTCACGCCATTCCAGAGCGTGGTGTTCGCGCCAACGGCCAGGGCGATGCACGGGTCCAGCCGCAATCGGGCAGCCAGACGGCTGCGCCCGGTCTTCTCGCCGTTGGCGAGTTTTCGGTACGCTTCACACTTAATGTCATACGTGCAGTAGTCGCCCGGATCCGGCTGCTCGATCTTCGCAATGTCGTAGTAATCCTGACTGCCGGCCACCAATTGTTGGGCCGTGGCACCATTTGTCCAGAAGCTTGCCGGCACATCCT
Source organism: Phycisphaerae bacterium (assembly GCA_026386805.1). Lineage (GTDB taxonomy): Bacteria > Planctomycetota > Phycisphaerae > Sedimentisphaerales > Anaerobacaceae > PLanc-01. The sequence goes on from JAPLMX010000128.1 coordinate 31,605, forward strand.
GCGGATGAAGAATCAGCCCCCGGGCATGTTCGAGGCCCGACTGGGCCAACTGGTCCATCTGCACGCGTAGAAGTGTATTGGCTCCGCAGGCCAGTTCGGTATCCATGCGTGCGACGAAGCCCATGGAAATGATGCTTATCGCCATCACGATCAACAGGACCATCAGCAAGGCGATGCCCTTGCGGCGATGGGTGATGGATGATGGATGATGGATGATTTCAGACATTCTTGACTCTTGCCTTCTTCCCGTAGTTTTCTTAATCATCGTCGCTCACTAACGCAAGCGGGGCTCCATTGAGCAAATTCTGGGCCGAGGCGAGCAGAGTCGTGTCGATCTCATAGTGATGAACACCGTTGTTTTCCGCCAAGTCAAATGAGATCGTAAGCCGCCGGGTGCAGGGCGGACACGGGTCCTTGGCAAACGAGACATTGCTGCATCCTCGGAGGATGACGGGCTCTCGCACCACGTCCTCCATGGCCTGGTATTTTTGCACGAGAGCCGTCTTGGTCTCTGCCTGCGCCAATCTGCTCAATATCGGGTCCGTCTCAGGTAATCCCAGAGCCGCCAGAACGGTCGGGCTGGTCTTCAAATCGAATTCCAGCAACTTCAACTCATGCTTTGCGTCGTCATACTCGATATAGACGATCTCGTTGACATCAATCCGGTTGGGCTGATAGTGGTCGGTCGTCCAGAGGACGAGGTCGCTGCCGGGTCCGGCACAGACAAGTCTGCTCGTTCGGATCAGTTCGGAGATTCGCAGGGTCGCATAGCGAAGCTGCATCTGCGCACGGATCGTGTCATCCGCATCGCGAGCGCCTACGCTCATGGCAAAGGCCAGCGTGGCCACGGCCGCGAGAACGATGCTCGTGATCAGCATCCCGATCTGCAGCTCGATGACCGTAAACCCCGGAGTATGTCGAGCGATTCGCATCAAAATCTCACCGTGTGAACTACGTCCAGATCATGTGACACAACTTGCCTCCGTCTGTCATCCTGAGCGAAGCGAAGAGCCTGTCCTGAGCCTCCCGAAGGAATCTGGGCCGCGGAGGAAAAACGGCTTACGCCACGCGAGATCCCCCTTTTCATAGGCCAGATGCTTCACTTCGTTCAGCATGACAATGCAATTGGTCGGTTCGAGTCATTTACTGATCAGACGGCTGAGGGTCGCGATTTCCCGCCCTTGATAGCCGACGCGGATCGACACGCGAATGAAGTTGGACGGCAGGTCCCCGCTTTCCTGGGGCACCCGGACGTCCGCGCAGACCACCTGTCGGCTGAAGTTGGTGTACATCGGGTCCGTGAATACGACATCCCCGGCGTCCTTGACCTGCCCCTGCGTCTCGGTGCGGCCATTCCACGTCGAGACGATCTGGCCCGTCGGCGTCGCCACGATCCGTTCCAGCAGGTCGTTCGCCAGTTTGGCCGCGAGAGTCACCCGCAGCCCCTCGGCCTGGACCGCGGCACCGCTGGAAAAGGGAAGCAACACGCCGGCCGCCGCCAGGCCCAGAAGGACCAGGGCCATCGTGGCCTCGACCAGCGTGAAGCCGGATCGCCTCGTCCCCATGTCATTGCGAGTCGGTGAGCCGCTTCGCGGCGAGTAGGAGAAAGAAACGCTTTGGGTGCCACGCCCAAGCGCAGCTTGAGCGTGTCTTTCTGTGCGGCGGGACGCATCCAGGCAAGCACGGTCAAACAAGTTTGGCCGTGCCACCCGACCCGTCGGTTTCTTAGGAGCGCAGCGAAGCAATCTCCCCTGCGGAGAGGGTCTGCGAGAAGCCGGCATTCTCCAGGTGGCAGCCTCAAGGCCAAAGGCCTTGGGGATGGTTCGTGTCGTGGGCGTCTCGCCCGCGATTCGAAGGCAGGATGCCTTCGACACGGCGCGGCCGGGATGGCCGCGACACAGGCCATCCCCAAGCTGCGCGTGAGGCTGCCACCCAGTACCCTTGTACTGGTCAAAGGTCCATTGGCAATCAATAATCATAGTAGGCCGTTCCATCATCGCGTGTCCCTGTGTTGTCAGGTCTGATCTCGCCGGTCGCCGGCTTGTAGATCCAGCCGTGACTGTCGTCGGCCACCGCGGGAAAAGCCTCGCCGTCGCCGAGAAACTGTACCGTGTCCTTATTATTGAAAGGATTGGCGGGTATCTTGGACAGGTAGGGCCCGTAAGGATAACCGGCGGTCCCCCGCCCAGCCGTGTCGCCCCCGGCGTTACTGGACAACATAGCCTGATCGAAGAAAGCCTGTTCGGTCGGAGTGGCGGCCGCGTTGCCGTTGGGATAGCCGGGCGCAACTTCCTTGTGCTGGCTCGTATAGACCGGGAGGAATCGACGGAGCAGATTCAGGTTCATTGCCAGGGTGGTTTCGCGGGCCCCCGTGGTGCTTTTGCCTATGGCCGGAATGACAATGCCGGCCAGGATCCCGAGCAGCACCACCACGATCAGAATCTCAACCAGCGTGAAGGCCCTTGCTTGTCTCATTGCTGACCCTTTCTATTACCCCGTTCGCCGGGTCGCAAGGTCCCCCAACGCGATGCCTCGCGTTGGGGAGCCCATTAAAAAGGCTGACCGGCTACGGGCAAGCCCTCGCACGGTCAGCCTGAATGACCTTGGTGACTATCCGACAGACATCTTAGAGAGTGTCGTGGCCGGCGATGGTGTCACCCGCGTGAATTTCGCCGGTCGCTTCAGTGTATGCCCAGCCAACGCCCGCGGCAGCAGGAACGGCAGCCAGGTTAGACAGACCATTGAACGGGTTCTCAGGAACTCTCTCCAGATACGGCCCGAAGCTGAATCCGTTGGCGGGATCTCTCACCTTGCTGGGCGTTCCGGCGTTCGCGCCGGCAGCGTTGGTGCAGTAGATCATCTGGCTTTCGAACGAGGCCATTAGCGGCGCCGCGTCGGCGTTGTGTTGGACCTTGTACAGCTCGATCTGGGACCGCAGGGTCTGCAGGTCGCTGGCCAGACTGTTCGTCTTGGCCTCGGTGCTGGCCTGGGTGAACTGCGGAATGACGATCGCGGCCAAAATGCCCAGGATGACCACGACGATCAGGATTTCGACCAATGTGAAGCCTCTTTTTGCCTGCATTTTTTGTCCTCCTCGCGAGTAGACATGTTTGAATGAGATCAGTTTCCTACACGGAACCGAACCTTTTCGTTGCACCTTATCGACGGAATCGATAAGTCACTTGACTTGGTCCCCCATCGCGACTCATCGCGGTTGGGATCCCATCGACCTGCTTTGCCTGAGCGTCAAACCCTCCAAAAGCACCGCAAATACGAACCCAACACCCGACTGCCTTACTTCCATGCTTGCTGTTCGTGACGAATCTGGGAGCCTGTTAAGTGGCCGTCGGATATAGGTCCAACCGCGTTATCTGCGGCCCCCATTTCAGTTCATCCAAACCATAAGAATTGGGTGGCAAGGTGCCAAATGAAGGAAGGAGAACATCCGCAGATTACGCAGATTTTCACGGATTCAGGGGAGACAAATCGGCGTGGCCTACCATCCTTCTGAAGAATCTGCGCAAATCTGCGACGGAACGATATACTTTGCAAACCCACAAAAATGGGGGCGCACAGGCCGAAGCTCGTGCGCCCCCATTTTACTCAGGCGGTCACATAAAAGCAGAAGCATTGCGCATGCTTCGGGTAGACCAGCCTACCTGTACGCCAGTGCCGAAAGCACTTGACGAAGACCAGTCGGCCCCGTCTGGGCGCAGGGAATAAGCGATTTTTTGGACTCATTCGTAAAACCTTTCTCGGAACCTCTTGACTTACGGGGCCGGATGGTCGATAATAAGTGTGGATACAATTATCGTGGGCATCCTGCCCCAGCCCGTGGGTTTGATTCCGTTAAAACCACGGGAGACAGCAAACTAAGGCCGTCAGTACCCGCTGACGGCCTTAGTTTGCTTCATCGGCTTCTTCAACATCATTTCCAAGATCTTCGTCCTCTGGTAGACTCTCGATGAATATATCAAGATGCCTTTTCAGAAGCTCAATGTAGCGTTTCAGCTTCTTGGGCTTCAAGCCGACCTTGTTCATCCCGGATATTGTCAATTGCGCACCCACTCCCATGCCCAATTGAACGGTCCACGGCACACTCCACGTCTCTATCACCTCTGGTTTGTTCTCTACCGTCTTAGTCGCCTTGGACAGATCAATCGTTCTCACGGGAGGTTTCTCCTCAACTGGCGCTTCTTCGTGCTTGTCTTCATTGTCGCCAGTATAATCTCCCTGAGAGAGCTTGGCAAAGTCAATTGTCGCGCGAAAGTCAGTAATAAACCCAGCGATAGCCTTTGGGTTGAACTTCTTTTCCCACTCCAAATAATTGCTGAGAATGTCATCCGGCGGAATACCATCAGTCTTGTACTTGTCCCATACTTCAGCATACACAGCGGGACTGAGTGCCGCTGCCTGGAGAAGCCCCTGCCGATCTGGATGGTTTCGTATGATCTTCACAGCAGCATCTGTGAGTCTGATCGCCCGCTTGTCCTTGTCGCCGGACACTTCTATGAGGCCGTATGCTTTTAGTGCGGCGACGGTTTGGATGACCAAGCCGCTCATTGACTTGTAGCCCCATTTTGTGTGAATCGCAGTGATCGGCACCTGCACCTGCTTGTAGGCGTCGTATACCTCTTTCGCTCTTTCGACAGCCTTCACCAAGTCCAGTGCAGGATAGTTCGGGCTGCGATCTCTGGGCCGTCTTGATTCCTGTCCAGCCTTGCTTTCTTTTGGCGATTCTGTGTTGTCCGTCATAGTATAACTCCTTTCTGTTCAGAACTATACACAGTACATCGGGCCAAGTCAAATATAATATATCGCCCAAACAGAGATTCATTGATTTTTTTATTGACGCCGCAATCGCCGTGGAGTAGAGTACATGAAAATGCCCCGCAGGGCGTCTTGCAAGGGCCACCCCACAGGGCATTTGGTTGGACGGTTGGTCGAGTGGTTTATGGCGCCTCCCTTACAAGGAGGTAAGGTTTCGACCTTCGGGGGTTCGAATCCCCCACCGTCCGGTAACATTTGAAAGGACGTGCGTCTGCTTGATCGGCCTTCGCCACGTCCTTTCTCGGCCGCCCGATGCAGGAGCACCGATGCAGCGTACTTACTTTATCGGTTTCTCAGTCTTCTGTCAAGGGGCAATTGGTAATGGGAGACGAGAATGAACGTCACAAGTGAGGCTAAATTGAACCTTGCTACGCTCTCTTCGCTGTTTGTAGATGAAGAGAAGGCCCGTAAGTTCCTTGAGGACAAACGCTGGCCAAACGGTCCCGTCTGCCCGCACTGCGATAGCACGAATATCTACACTCTGACCGCCAAGTCGGACAGCCGAAAGCCAGTTCGTCCAGGCGTCTACAAGTGCGGAAGTTGCCGGGAGCAATTCACAGTACGGATTGGCACTGTTTTTGAGGAAAGCAAGATTCCACTCCGGAAATGGCTCATGGCGATTCACTTGATGACGAGTAGCAAGAAGGGGATAAGCAGTCACCAGATTGCCCGAGAAGTGGGAATTACACAGAAAAGCGCCTGGTTCCTGTGCCACCGAATCCGAGAGGCCATGAGACAAGAGCCGACGGGGGGTCTGCTAAAGGGGACGGTCGAAGCCGATGAAACCTACGTCGGCGCTCGAAAGCCTCGGTTCAAAGGAACGAGCAAACGGGGACGCGGCACCTCCAAGAAACCTGTCATGGTCCTCGTGGAACGCGCTGGGAACGCACGGTCCATGCCCATCGAGAGGGTGGACTCCGCCACACTCAAGGGTGAGGTCCGAAAGCACGTTGATCGGTCTGCACAGATAATGACAGACGATTGGAAATCCTACGATGGACTCGACAAGGAATTTGCGGTACATGACGTGATATGCCACGGAACAGGAGAATATGCGCGGAAACGCGGCGACGGCCTCTCAGTCAACACAAACACTGCCGAGTCATTTTTCGCGTTGCTGAAGCGGGGCCACTATGGTATCTTCCATTCGTTCAGCCGCAAGCACACGCATCGGTACTGTGATGAGTTCAGTTTCCGGTGGAACCGCCGCAAGGTCAGTGACGGGGAACGAATGGTTGCGGCAATCAAGGGCGCTGAGGGCAAACGACTCACATATAAGCGTGGTCGTTGAAGAAGGACACTGACATGAGAAAAGGTCGGTCGCGCGGTTCTCACGCGAAACTCGATAGCATCAAGATCGACCTTCCCTTTGAGAAGGCTGTAGAGGTTCTGCTCTCGGTCAAGCCCAAGAAGAAGCCCGTTAAGAAAAAGAAGGTTAGCAAGTAGGCTGAGACGGGACACATGGTACAAAAGAGAGGACGTGCGTAATGGCTTGGTACAGTTGCCAGAAGTTCCGGAGACACTTTTCTTTGTGCTTTGGCGTTTGCAGCACTCACGTCGTCACCCATTCCTTCAAGCCAGCGTCAATACGCCGCCTGCGCGGGTTAGCGAAGTGGCTCAGCAAGAAAGGCAAGTCTGCCAAGTAAGATGATCGTGGGTTTGCCAAGTATATCATTCCGATCTGCGAAATCTGCGGATTGGATTTGTTTCTCGTTCGGATTTCGATATCAAACGGTGGTATTAGAGGACCTTCAGATATGCAGGCAAATTCTGCAGGTGGATGACCCTTTTCCGTTCTGCCGCGTGGGCCAGATCGATGCGGATCGGGTCCAGGCCACGAAGGGCCGGCTCGATTTTATCCGCCCATTCGATCAGGACCACCGATTCGGGATAGCAGAAATCGTCGAAGCCGAGCCTCTCGAAATCGGCGATCGACTCGAGCCGGTAGGCGTCAAGATGATAGAGGTCGAACCGGCCCGCATACTGGTTGACGAGGACGAAGGTCGGGCTGGTAACGCCTTCGCTGTCCGGGGCGCCCGCGCCGGCGGCAATCCCCTTGATCAGGTGCGTCTTGCCGCTGCCCAAGGGTCCGCAAATCGCAAAGACTTCACCCCCACGAAGCCGGGCCCCGATCTTGCGGCCCAACTCCATCGTCTCCTGCGGCGACTTGGATGTTACGGTGATCTCCACGGTGGTCACTGTCCCAATCGGAATCTCAAGCTTCAAGCTGGAGAAATGTCATTGCGAGCGAAGCGAAGCAATCTCCCCACGGCTGGGATTGAGATTGCTTCGTTGCTGCGCTCCTCGCAATGACATACTTCACACTTCTCACTTCAAACTTCCATCGCCAGGTGGTCGTAGCCGCCGGGTGGCAGGTCCAAGACCCGCCCCTCCGGCGTCCGGATCTTCATCCGTCCGGTATTCGTAATCACGCCAATCTCGGTAATGGGCACGGGGTCGTCCCACACCCGATGTAACTTGCCCCACTGCTCGGGCGACAGGGTGAACAGCAGCTCGAAATCCTCTCCTTCATTCAGGGCGGCGGCCAGCGGATCGGCCTGGGCCTTGGCATCCTCCGAAATCGGCACGGCGGACGCTTCGACGAGGGCCCCCACGCCGCTTTGGCCGCAGATACGATTGAGATCGGTGCTCAGCCCGTCGCTGATATCCATCATGGCGTGCAGGTCGGCGATCTGGACCATCTGCAACGCCTCGTTGACGCGCGGCTCGAACTCCAGGTGCCGGCGCAGGCCGGAGCCTCCGAGGGAGCCGGTCACACAGATGACATCGCCAACCTTGGCGCCGCTGCGCCGGACCGGGGGCTTGTCGCCGGGCTTGCTCAACATGGAGACGCATACGGCGAACCGCCCATCGGTTTTCCAGCTTGTGATGTCGCCGCCCACCAGGGGGCAGCGGTACTTGTCGGCGGCGAACACGACCCCTGCGTGCAGCGCCTGCAACTGCCGGCCGCCCCATCCGTGCGGCAAGGCGACGGCCACGACAGCCGCCAAAGGAATCGTCGCCATCGCGGCGCAATCGCTCAGGCTGGTCGCCATCGACTTATAGCCCACCTGCTCCAGGGTCGCCGTCTGGAGGTCAAAGTGCGTGCCGTCAAGGAGCATGTCGGTCGTGACGAGCACGGAGGCACCGTGGTCCAGGGCAATCTGGGCCATGTCATCGCCGATCCCGATCGGGATGGCAGCCGGCGACAGTTGCCTCTGCTGCCGGAACCAGCCGGTGATCTCATCCTCTTTCATGCCGTCGTTCCACCGAAGGTTTCACGTATCACGGGCGTCTCGCCCGTGAAGGCAGGGCCAAAGCCTGCCCTGAGCGAAGCCGAAGGGATGCCCATGCTACGATTCCGCCAAATGCTTCTTCCAGAAGGTAAGCTGCTGCTGCGCCTGCTCCGGTCCGGCGGCGCCCGCCGAGACATAGTGTCTCACGACGTTGACCGCACCCAGAGAGTCATACACGTCGGCCTCGATGACGGACGAGCGTTCCTGGAACTCCGCCCGCGAGAGCTGTCCCAACGACTTGCCCTGCTGTTCGCATTGGGCGACGAGCGCGCCGACGATGCCGTGGGCCTTGCGGAAGGGAATGCCTTTCTGCACCAGGTACTCGGCCAAGGCGGTGGCGTCGAGGAAGCCCGAATCGAGACCGGCGCGGATCTCTTTGGTTTGAAACGTCGTATGCGAGACGACGGCCGCCGCGATTTCGAGCGATTTGGCCGTGGTGTCGGCGGTCGAGAAGACGTGAATCTTGTCCTCCTGCAGGTCGCGGTTGTACCCGGAGGGCTGGCCCTTCAGAATCGTCAGCATGGCCACGAGCGCCCCGTACACGGCGCCTGTTTTCGATCGCATCAGCTCCAGAACATCGGGATTTCGCTTCTGCGGCATCATGCTCGACGACGTGCAGAAAGCATCGTCGATGCGAAGGAAGCCAAACTCATGGGAGGAGAAGAGAATCCAGTCCTCCGCAAAGCGGGACAAGTGCGCCGCGATCAGGGCGCAGTCGAAGATGAATTCCGCACAGAAGTCCCGGTCGCTGATGGCGTCGATGCTGTTGTAGACGATGTCCGGAAAGCCAAGCTGCTCGGCCGTGCTCTTACGGTCGATGGCCAGGGTCGAACCTGCGATCGCGCCGCTACCCAGCGGCGACGCATTCAAAATCATCCGGCAGTTCTTCAGACGCACGGAGTCCCGCTCAAGCTGCTCCACGAAGCTCAGCAGATAAGCCGCGATGACAATCGGCTGGGCCCGCTGCAGGTGCGTGTAAGCGGGCATCGGGTCGTTCGTATGTTTCGAGGCCAGTTGAACGAAAGCGGCTTGCAGTCGGGCGATGGCGGCTTGCAGCGTCTCGATCTCATCGCGAAGCCACAGCCGGATATCCGTCGCGACCTGGTCGTTGCGGCTGCGTCCCGTGTGAAGCTTGGCGCCGGGATCTCCGATCCTCTGGATCAGGGCCGCCTCGATGGCCATGTGGATGTCCTCGGCGGCTTTGTCGAACTCGAACCGCCCCGCCTCAATGTCCTCGCTGATCTCGACGAGCCCCTTCTCGATGGCCCGGAACTCCGCCTGCGTGATCAGCTTCTGCTGCGCCAGCATGGCGGCGTGGGCAATCGAGCCGACGATGTCGTACTTGTAGAGCCGCTTGTCGTAGGACAGCGATTCAACGTAATTCACCGTCAGCTCGTCGGGCTTGGCGGCGAGCCGTTTCTCCCAGCTTCTCTGCATCACTGTCTACCCTGCTCTTTCCCAAAACCCGTTCACCTCGTGCGTTTCACCGATCCCTCGTGGGGGCACCCCAAGCGGGACGCCTTCTCGCGACCTGTACGATAGCGGAGCGCCCCGTGAGCGTCAAACAAAAGTGGCCGACTGCCCCCTTGCAATCGCGACGCCTGTCCCTTATCCTGCGGCAGGCGAATCGAAGGCCCACGACTGATGCTTGTTTGAATGGATAGATTATGACCTCGCTTCTTATCACGAATTGCCGATTGTACGATGCTCCGGAAAGAGCACCTCTGTGCTCGGTCTTGATCCGTCAGGGGACCATCGAGACGGTGGGACGGGCGGACCGCGCCGATCGCATTCTCGACGCCGGGGGCCGGATCGTGGCGCCCGGCTTCATTGAGGTACATATCCAGGGGGCCGGGGGCGCGGACACGCTCGACGCGACGCCGGAGGCCCTGGCGACGATCTCGCGAACCTGCGCGAGGTTCGGCGTCACCAGCTTTCTGGCGACAACGGTCTACAAGCCCGGACAGGAGAACCGGCATTTGAAAGTTGCCGCCGCGTGCGTCGGTCGCGACTTGGGCGGCGCGCAGCTGCTCGGCACCCATCTCGAAGGCCCCTTCATCTCGCCCCACAAACGCGGCATGATCCAGCCGGACTGCCTGGCATCGCCCTCAAAAGTCGTCCTCAATGACATCTGCGCCCTGCTCGGCGACACCCTCAAGATGATGACCATCGCGCCGGAACTGCCGGCCAGTGCCGAGATCGTTCGCACCCTGGTGGACAAAGGAGCGGTCGCCTCGTTCGGGCACTCGAAAGCCACCTACGACGAGGCAGTCCGGGGTTTCGAAATGGGAATCACCCACGTCACGCACCTGTTCAACGCGATGCCTTCACTGCACCACCGCGATCCCGGTCCCTTGGCGGCGATCTTCGAGCGGTCCGACATCACGTGCCAGGTCATCACCGATGGCGTTCACATTCACCCGGCGATGCTGCGGCTCGCCTTCCATGCACTCGGTCCCGAGCGTTTCATCACGATCACCGACGGCATGCAAGCGCTGGGACTGCCCGACGGCCACTACGTCTATAACAGCCTGCAATACGAGTCCAAGGACGGCACGGCCCGATACAAGGATGGGACCCTGATCGGCACCGCGCTGGGTCTGAGCCAGATGCTCGCCCGTCTCACACAGTTCACGCCCTGTTCGCCGCCCGTGGCGATCAAGACGGTGACCCAGAACGCGGCCCAGGTCCTGGGTCTCGGACAAACCAAGGGATCGATCGCCCCGGGACGGGACGCGGACCTAGTCGTTCTGGAGAAGGACCTGTCCGTATACGCTACGATTGTGGCGGGACGGGTTGTCTATCAGACCGCATGACGTCCGCCAGCGTCGAGAGCGTCTGGTCGATGTCGTCTGCGGATATGCCGTAGTGCGTGACGGCTCGCAAACGGGCCGGCCCCGTGCTTAAGACCTTGACACCGCGCGCGCCGAGCTGTCTCACGAGATTCTCTGCGTCCAGCCCCTTGGTCATCACATCAAAGTAGACGATGTTGGTCTGCACGCGGGCCAAGTCAATGGACAACCCGTCGATCCGCGCGATGCCCGTGGCCAACCGTGCGGCGTTGTCGTGATCGTCGCGAATCCTGCCCACCATCTGGTCCAGTGCGACGATGCCGGCCGCCGCGATGATCCCCGCCTGCCGCATGCCGCCGCCCAGCATCTTGCGCGTGCGACGCGCCTCCGCGATGAAGCTCTGCGAGCCGCAGATGACCGAGCCGACCGGTGCGGCCAATCCTTTCGAGAGGCAGAAGCTCAGCGAATCCACGCCCCGCGTCAGCTCTTTGACATCCACGCCGAGGGCGACCGCCGCATTGAAAATGCGAGCCCCGTCGAGGTGAACGGCGAGGTTGCGGCGATGAGCCAGATCGACCACCTGCGCCGTGTATTCGGCGGTCAGGGGCGCCCCGTCGCAACGGTTGTGCGTGTTTTCCAGGCACACCAAGCGCGTGCGAGGGAAATGCACGTTGTCCGGGCGGATAGCGGCCTCGATGTCCTCTAAGCGGAGCGTGCCGTCCGGCTGATTCGGGACCGTTCGGGGGTGAATGCCGCCTAATGCTGATATGCCGCCCGCTTCATAGATAAAGGTGTGGCAACGATCCCCCAGAATGACCTCGGCGCCCCGCCCGCAGTGGGTCAGAATGGACGCCAAATTGCCCATCGTCCCGCTAACGACCAGAAGGGCCGCCTCCTTGCCGACCCGCTCGGCGGCGATCCGCTCGAACCGGTTCACCGTGGGGTCGTCGCAGAATACGTCATCCCCAAGCTCGGCGTGATAGATGGCCTCCCGCATTTCCTGCGAGGGAAGAGTCACGGTATCGCTGCGCAAATCGATTGTTTTCATAGCATCCTTCAGACCCAAGCGGCCTCCCACCGGCGTCGAATTCAAGCCTACGATAGCCCTTCAGCCCCCGCTCGTCAACGACCGCGTACCTCCGTCGACGTGCGACTCCATTTCATGGCGTTTGTGAGCCCCCTCTGTCATCCCTTCGCTGACGCTCAGGGCAGGCTCTGAGCATCAGCGAAGGATCTGGGCCGAGCACGCCAACAAGCGTTGGTCACATTCGCAGCCCAGATGCTTCACTTCGTTCCGCATGACAAGCACGGGCTTTCCAACCACAAAACGTAGTGGCGTACGCGTCGAAAGGCATCCATTTTCCCGTTGGCTCGCAAAGCCCGAGCGCGTATCATGCCGAGATGATAATCCTGCGACTGCTCTACATGGCTGGTGGCTTTCTATTTCTGCTTTCGCTGGCCGCACACCTGTACGTGCGGGTGTATCTGCGACCCAAAGGCAAGTCAGACCTGGACGATTACTACTACGAGTTCGAGGACCAGCACCCGGCGTATGCAAAGTACACCCGCTGGCTACAGATTTCCCTCGGGGGCGCCGCCGTGGGTCTGTTGCTGCTGTTTCTGGGAGTCATATTCTGATTTTGTGTCCTGGCACGGAGGTTCGCGTGGCCGTGAAAGTCCTTGGCATTTCAACCAGCCCCCGCCGCGAAGGCAATAGCGACCTGCTCCTTCGCAAGGCCCTTGGCGGAGCACAGCAAGCGGGCGCCGCCACAGAGCACCTGCGGCTGTGCGACTACAGAATCGAGGGGTGCCACGAGTGCTACGATTGCTCCCAGACCGGCGATTGCTCGACGAGGGATGACTACCAAGCGATTCTCGACAAGATGCTCGATGCGGATCGGCTCGTGTTCGCCACGCCCGTGTTCTTCATGACCGTCTCGGCGCAGGCGAAGCTCCTGATCGACCGGGGCCAATGCCTGTGGGTGCGCCAGACCGTGCTGCGTAGGCCCCTGTTCGAGCCCAAACACGACCGGCGCGGCGTCCTGATCGCCGTCGGAGGCTCGCGAAGCCAGAGGCAATTCGATTGCGTCCGGCAGCCCATCCAAGGCTTCTTCAAATATCTCGAAGTGGAGTACGCAGGCAGCCTGTGCGTCAATCAGGTTGATGAGAAAGGTGCGATTCTGAAGCGGCCGGATGCTCTCGACGAGGCCTTTCGCCTCGGACGCATGTTGGCAAGCACCGAGATGGGCCTGCCCCAAAGGCCCCTCAAGATTGAATTGTTCTGATGGCTGCGACGGGAAATACACAAGGCTGACGACCTCCTCCTGTCAGCCGCCAGCCTTGCGCTTTTTCATTGCCCCGCGTGTGGATTGTGCGGTATTCGGCCCCGGCAGGGCCGAGATCCGTCATTCGAAGACGATCCCCAGAGCGATGCTGGCATCGTCCAGCGTGCTTCTTCGGTCCACCCGGACGACCCGCCCTTTCTTGATGCGGGCGTACTGCCCTTTTTCCTCGGCCAGCACGTCCGTCCTCGGGAAGTTCAGCTCTACGATGCTGCCTTCATGGGCGGGGGTACTGATGGGCACGTTGACCAGAACGCCTGTCTTGCTGATATTGGCGCTGCGGCCGTTGAAGAAACGATTGGCCTCCGGAAGCCAAACACTGACGGGCCACGACAGCTTCGTCCTGCCTTCCTTGCGCTGTTCTATCAACGTCTCCATGATCTCGATCTCCTTTCCGCAAATCCGTTCGACTTGTCAGACCAAGTTCGGTTCAACCGCACTCGTATCGGCACAGAAAAACGGGGTGGTTTACAGAATATGGGCAGTTTCGGGTGAGTTTGCGATCTTTTTCTGGACTGCCTTTGCACCATATTGAGCCATCGTACTATTATCGGCCGCGTCAGGCAGTTTATCTGAATATTCGCGGTTTCACGGTGCTTGCAGGCTATCGGCATTTTATGTATCGTGAATCTCATGACAGCAGAAGTGGTGAGAATCGGTGGCCGTCAGGGAGACTTGGATCGGGTCCAGAAGGCAGCGGAACTCGTGGAGGCCGGCGGCTTGGTCGCCTTTCCGACGGAAACCGTCTATGGCCTGGCGTGCCGAGTCGAGGGCGGTTCGCTGGCGCGCTTAGATCGCCTCAAGGGCCGGGACGCCGGCAAGCATTACACCCTGCACCTCGGGCAGCTCGATGAGTATCGCAAGTACGTTCCAAGGATCGGCCTACGGGTGGAGAAACTAATCCGCGAGGCTTGGCCGGGTCCGCTGACTCTGGTGTTCGAGCTGGACCCGGACCAGATGGAGGCGCAGAAGAGCCGGCTGGACGCCGAGGTGATGCGAACCCTGTACAAAGACAACTCCATCGGCATCCGCTGCCCGGACCACCCCGTCGCTTCGCTGCTGCTGCGTTTGATCCATTGCCCTGTCGTGGCACCCAGCGCGAACCATGCCGGCCAGCCGCCCGCCACCGACGCGGACCAGGTGCTCTCCCAATTGGCCGGGGACGTGGATATGATCCTGGACGGCGGGCCCTGCAAGTACAGACAGAGCAGCACCGTCGCGCTCGTCGGCAAGCACGGGATCCGAGTGATCCGCGCAGGAGTGTACTCGCAGCCGGACTTGCAGAGGATGTCCCAAGCGACGTTCCTATTCGTCTGCACGGGCAACACGTGCCGCAGCCCCATGGCGGAAGGTTTTTTCCGCAAATACTTGGCCGAAAAGATCGGGTGCCACATTGACGAACTGGAGGACAGGGGCTATAAGGTACTGTCCGCAGGCACAATCGACATGGCCGGCGCTCCTGCGAGCACCGAGTCTGTCAAGGCTTGTGCGGTCAAAGGGGCCGATATCGCCAGTCATGCCAGCCGGCGGTTGACTCGATCGCTGGTGGACACCAGCGATTTCATCTTCTGTATGACGCGGTCGCATTGTGAGCAGGTTCTCTTTCTTTCCGCCTCGGCCGAAAGGAAGTGTTCGTTGCTGGCGAAAGAGGGGGATATCCCCGATCCTATCGGCCAGCCGCAGCAACGCTTTGACCGCTGCGCCGATATGATTGAGGCGGCCGTGAAAGTGAGAGTGAGTGAGCTCGCCATATGAAAGTAGCAGTAGGAAGCGACCATCGGGGTTTCGATGCCAAGCAGCTCATCATGGCCATTGTCAGCCAGATGGGGCATGAATGTGTTGACGTCGGGACCAACAACATGACCCCGGTCGACTACCCGGACCTGGCTTACGTCGCGGCCAAATCGGTGTCCGAGAAGCAGGTGGACAGGGCCATCCTGATCTGTGCCACTGGTCTGGGCATGAGCATCGCCGCGAACAAGGTCCGTGGGGTCCGGGCGGCTCTGTGCCATGATGAGCTCAGCGCCCACATCGCCCGAGATCACAACGACACGAACGTCCTGTGTCTCTCCGGCGACCAGACCGGAGAGGTGCTCCTGCGCAAGATCGTCGAGACGTGGATGTCCACGGAGTTCAGCGGCGGGCGTCACCAGCGCCGCGTGAACAAGATCATAGCCATTGAGGAAGGCCGGGACCCGCGCGAGATCACGAACGGATAGCCCTTCCAGACGCCCTGCACTACTTCAGCTTCTGCTGCAACTGCTCCAGCGCCGACCGGATCATCTTGATCTGATCCTGCAGGTCTACCATTTGCTGGGTCTGCGTCTTGAGCTTGTCGGTGAGCACGTCCACCTTCGTCTGGGCGCTGCGCGCGTCTTCCAGGGCCGCATTCTTCGCCTTGGTCAGGTTCGCGACCTGCTTTTCCAGCACGCCTCGCGTGTCGACCAGGCTCGCGACCATCTTCTGCAGATCGTCCCGCGATTTGGTCAGATCGTTCACGCGGGTCTCCAGGGCGACGCGAGCCTTGCCGAGCTCGTCCACCTTCGTTTCGAGGTTGCGGCGAGACGTCGTCAGTTCCTCCACCTTCACTTGGAGGTCGCTGCGGGACGTCGTCAACTCCCGCACCTGCCCTTGGAGGTTGTCCTTAGCCTTCGTCGTGTCGGCCAGCCGGGACTCGGCTTCCGCCCGCGCGGCGTCCAGTTTCTGCACGTCCTGCTTGAGCTGCTCGTTTAGCTTCTGGGACTCATCGAGAGATGTCTTGATCTGTCGGAACTCAGGGGTAGATTCCGGGGTCTTATCGGTGGTGCGATTGCAGCCTGCACACACAAAGAGGGAAATCGTCACAACAACGCCTACGGCCACACACAATCTTTTCATCATACCACTCCTCCTATTTTACTCCAACCACCCTACAAAACGCCCCGCCCAGCGGATCTCTGTCGAACCCTCCACAACCATGCCGGTGGCGCATCTCCTTGAACCGTCGCTTAGGTACGTCAGAATACCCCCAAACGCCCCAAAGTGTCAAGCGATTTCCCCGCAAAGTGTCACACGGATGATAGCCGGACGGTCCGCTTGGGGGTGGACGCGGTTCAGGGCTCCGTCAAACCGTGGCAGGAGAAGAGGTTCGCTGCTGTGATGCCCTGCCGGGTGCGGTGGTAATGCGCATCGTTTTTCTCTCGGCTGGCGCCGAGCAACCCGATCCCACGGAGCGCCACTTGCGATATCGGCTTTCGAGAAGCTCCTCCGTCGTCATCCGCCGCAAGTCGGTGAGCGCCCCAGCGATGTACGACTCCACGTTGTAGACCGTATCGTGCACGTTCCGGTGAGCGCCCCCAACGGGCTCCGGGATGATCGCGTCGATCAGGCCAAGCTTGAGCAGGTCCTTGCTGGTCAGTTTCAGCGCTTCCGCCGCATCCGGGGCCTGCGATCCGTCGCGCCAGAGGATGGCGGCGCACCCTTCGGGCGATATCACTGAGTAGTACGCAAATTCGAGCATGGCGAGGCGGTCGCCCACGGCGATACCCAAGGCCCCACCGGAGCCGCCCTCTCCGATGCAGATGCAGATGATCGGGACCTTCAGCCGCGACATCCGCATCAGGTTGACGGCAATCGCCTGGGCCTGGCCCCGCTCCTCCGCCCCGATTCCCGGATACGCGCCGGGAGTATCGATCAACGTCACGATGGGCAGGCCGAATTTCTCCGCGAATTTCATCTTCGCCAGGGCTTTGCGATAGCCTTCCGGGTTCGGGCACCCGAAGTTGCACGTGATCTTTTCCTTGATCGCCCGGCCCTTGTTCTGGCCGACAATGAGTACCTTGTTTCTGGCGATCTGGCCGATACCGACGACCATGGCGTGGTCGTCGCCGAAACACCTGTCGCCGTGCAACTCGCGGAAGTCCCGGACCATCAGGTTGAGATAGTCGGTCAAAATGGGTCTCTGCGGATAGCGCGCCACTTGGACCGTCTGCCAGGCCGTCAGGTTCGAGTACACGCGCTTCAGTTCGGCGATTCTTTCCTTTTCGATCCGCCGAACCTCCACGGAGTAGTCGATCCCCTTCTTCGTGCCGAGCCGGCGAAGCTCTTCCACCTGTTGCTCAAGCTCAATGACTCTCTGCTCGAAATCCAGATAGCCTCCCGCTCTATTGCCTTCGGACGCCATAGCTTCGCTTAGTCCACCCCGTTGAGTGTCGTTCCTTCGAATCCACCGACGCGTCTGTCCGCACACAAAAAACCAGCCGCAACATCGGCGGCGGCGGAGATCTCATTGCCGAATCCTTCGGCTCTCCTGTAATCCCCAGATGTTAGCATTTCCCTACGGCGGGTCAAAGAAAAAAATTGACAGTGATCGTCCTGGACTATACCCTTGGATATCGCCTGAGCGGAACCTTTCTCTTGTAAGGCCTTGTTCGTGAAGAGTTTACGTCAAGTTTCCATCATCGGTTTGGGGCTTCTGGGCGGTTCGGTCGCCCTGGCGGTCCGCCAGCGAATGGCCGGTACCACCGTTATTGGCTACAGCCACCGGCCAGCCACGCGACGGCGCGCCAAGGCCCTGGGAATCGTAGCCGAGACCGCCCGGAATTTGAAGTCCGCCGTGGCCACCGCGGACTTGGTCGTATTGGCCACCCCGATCTTCACGTTCGAGAAGTACTTCACGGATTTGTCGGGCCTTGTCCCGCCGGACTGCATTGTCACGGACGTCGGCTCGACAAAGATGCTGCCGCACGAGTGGGCCCAGAACCGGCTGGCCAAGCACGCTCGGTACGTCGGATCGCACCCCGTCGCCGGCTCGGAGCAGCGCGGGGTGGAGTTCGCCAGGGACGACCTTTTCGACCAGGCCTGCTGCATTCTGACGACGACGCCGGCCACGGATCGCGACGCGGTGAGAGTCCTCAAAGGCTTCTGGTCGGCCCTGGGCTGCTCGATCCGCATGATGAGCCCGGTCGAACACGATCGGGTGTTCGCAAACATCAGCCATCTGCCCCATGTCATGGCGGCCGGACTGGTCAACGCCAGCGACGAGGACGAGATCATGTTTGCGGGCAAGGGGTTTCTCGACAGCACGAGGATTGCATCCGGCCCGCCGACGATCTGGACGGACGTCCTGCTGGCCAATCGCGAGAACATCGCCGAGGGCATCGACCGCGCGATCGAGGAGCTGACCAAGCTGCGGGCGGCCATCGCCGATGGCAAGAGAGAGCAGATCGAGCAGTTGCTGGAAGCGGCGCGCAGGAAACGGGCGACGCTCGTCAAATACAAGATCCGGAAGAAGGAACTACCGTCGTGAGACAATGGCGTGTTGAGGTCTTCAATCGGCCCGGCCTGGTGGACGTGCAGGGTGGCCGCGTGCTGAGCGACATTCGCGAGTTGGGGATCACCTCCATAGAGGCCGTGCAGTCGGCGCGAGTGTTTCTGATCGAGGCCGATTTCGACCCGGCGTTCGCGGAGCGAGTGGCCCATGAGCTCCTGGCCGACCCCGTTTGCGAACAATATTACCTTGGGCGAAGCGGCCCCCCCGCCGGACTGGCCAAGGCCACGCTGATCGAAGTGCATCTCAAGAGCGGCGTCACCGATCCGGTGGCCGAGTCCGTAATGGCGGCCATCGCCGACATGGGGGTCAGACCGGATGGCGTGCGAACGGCTCGAAAGTACATCCTGCTGGGCGAGATCAAGCCCAGCCAGATCGACACCATCGCCAGGAAGATCCTGGCGAACGACGTGATCGAGGACGTGGTCATCGGCGACGAGACAGAGCCGCCCAGCCCGCATCTCAACGCCTACGAACTGAACATCGCGCACTGGCCGATCCGCGACCTGGATGACGCCGGCCTGGAGACGCTGAGCCAGGACAAGGACCTGTTCCTCAACGTGGTCGAGATGAGGACGATTCAGGACTACTTCCGCCGGCTCGGCCGGGAACCGACGGACATCGAGTTGGAAACCCTGGCTCAGACTTGGAGCGAGCATTGCGGACACAAGACGCTCCGCAGCGCCGTGGACATGACGGCCAACGGGACACAGATTCACTTCGACAACCTGCTCAAGGAGACCATCTTCAAGGCCACGCAACAGCTCAATAAGGACTGGTGTCTCTCGGTCTTCGCCGACAACGCGGGCGTGGTCGAGTTCGACGAGCAATCGGCGGTTTGCTTCAAGGTGGAGACGCACAACCATCCCTCGGCCCTCGATCCCTACGGCGGATCGGCGACCGGTATCGGCGGCGTGATCCGTGACCCGATGGGCACCGGCCTGGGGGCACGACCCATTGCCAACACCGATATCTTCTGCTTCGGCACCCCGGACAAGAGCCTGGACGAAGTGCCCAAGGGCGTTCTGCACCCCCGGCGGATCATGAAGGGCGTCGTTGCCGGCGTGCGGGATTACGGCAACCGCATGGGCATTCCCACGGTCAACGGAGCGATCTACTTCGACGACCGGTACCTCGCCAACCCGCTGGTCTACTGCGGCAACATCGGCCTGATGGACAGGACCAAGGTCCGCAAGAATACGCAAACCGGCCACCTCATCGTGGTGGTCGGCGGGCGGACCGGGCGCGACGGCATCCACGGCGCCACGTTCTCCAGCGCGCAAATGACGCACGAGTATGAAACGATCTTTTCGCACGCCGTGCAGATCGGCAACGCCATCACGGAAAAGAAAGTGCTCGACGTGCTCGTGCAGGCGAACGACGCCGGACTGTATGAAGCAATTACCGATTGCGGCGCGGGCGGTCTGAGCAGCGCGGTCGGCGAGATGGCCAAGGACCTCGGCGCTGACGTGGACCTCGAAAAGGTGCCTCTCAAGTACGCGGGGCTGGGCTACACGGAGATCTGGATCAGCGAGGCACAGGAGCGCATGGTGATCGCCGTCAAGCCCGAGAACCTCGAAGCCATCCAGCGAATCTTCGCGGGCGAGAACGTCGAGGCTACGGCCATTGGGCGATTTGCGAGCGATAAGAAGCTCCGCCTGCGCTACAACGGTCAGCAGGTGGGCGAGATGGACATGGACTTTCTCCACGACGGCGTGCCGAGGTATAGCCGGCAGGCGGTTTGGAAACAGCCCAAGCTTAGCGAGCCGACCCTGCCGGAGAAGGACAACTACAACGACGACCTGTTGCGAATCCTGTCGTCCTGCAATGTCGCCAGCAAGGAATGGGTCATTCGCCAGTACGACCACGAGGTGCAAGGCGGCTCGGTGGTCAAGCCGCTCGTGGGCGTTGCCAACGACGGGCCGAGCGATGCCGCCGTGGTCCAGCCCAAGCTGAATTCGCCGCGCGGATTGGCGATCAGTTGCGGGATGAACCCCCTCTACGGCGACATCGATCCATACTGGATGGCCCTGGCGGGGATCGACGAAGCGATCCGGAACTTGATTTGCGTCGGTGGCCGGGTGGACCGGATCGCCCTGCTGGACAATTTCTGCTGGGCCAACTGCGACCGTCCGGACATCCTGGGGACTCTCGTGCGGGCGGCACAAGCCTGCTACGACGGCGCCATCGCGTTCCAGGCCCCCTTCATCTCAGGCAAGGATTCCCTCCACAACGAGTTCGTCTGTGAAGACGGCACCGTTATCCGCATCCCTCCCACGCTGCTGATCAGCGCGATGTCACTCGTCGACGACATCGACAAGTGCGTCACGATGGACCTCAAGAAGCCCGGCAACCTTCTCTTCGTGGTCGGCCGGACAAACAACGAGATGGGCGGCTCGCACTACTACAAGATCCACGACGCTCTGGGGGCGAATGTCCCCCGGCTGGACCTCGATCTGGCCCCGCGAATCGCCGGTAGGCTGTCGGCAGCCATTGCCGAGGGACTCGTCGCAAGCTGCCACGACTGCTCCGAGGGCGGCTTGGCCGTGGCCCTGGCGGAGATGGCGTTTGCCGGCGGTCTGGGCGTTGCGGCGGACCTGCGCGGGCTGCCCAAGAGCCGCGACTGCTCGCGAACGGATGCGCAGTTGTTCAGTGAGTCCAACAGCCGCTACGTCGTCGAAGTGGCCCCCCACAACTATGATGCGTTTGCAAAGCGCATGCTGAATCTGCCCTTCGGACAACTCGGCACCGTCGTCGCAGAGCCGAAACTGAGAATCAAAGCCCAGGACGGCAAGAGCATCATCGACGCGGACATCGGCATTTTGAAACAGGCATGGCAGAGGACTTTTGACTGGTGAGCCAAGGAAAAGGTGTGCACGGCACACCCTACCAGGAGTTGAAGATGCAGGAAGTACGAGCGATTGTCTTGCGGGCGGCAGGCATCAACACCGATCTGGAGACCGAGTACGCCCTGGAACTGGCCGGGGCCCAGGCGGACCGAATCCACATCAACCGGCTGATCGAAGATAAGGGGCTGCTCGAACAATACCATATTCTCATCTTCCCCGGCGGCTTCAGCTACGGGGACGACGTGGCGGCCGGCAAGATCATGGCCAACCAGGTCATTCACCACCTCTCGGACCCGGTGCGTAAGTTCATCAATGACGGCAAGCTCGTCCTCGGCATCTGCAATGGCTTTCAGGTGCTGGTCAAAGCCGGCATTCTGCCCGGCGGCAATGGATTCAAGCAGGAAGATGTCACGATCACCTGCAACGACAGCGGCAAGTATGAGGACCGCTGGGTGTACCTCGCTCCGCAGACCGGCAAGTGCGTGTTCTTCGACCCGGGACAGCGGCTCTACGTGCCCGTCGCCCACGGGGAAGGCAAGATTGTCACGAAGGACGACGAGGCCCTGCAAAGACTGCGATCCGAGGGCCACATCGCGTTCAAGTACGTCGATGCAGAAGGCAACGAAGGCCCCTTCCCCATCAATCCGAACGGCTCGGTCGATTCGATCGCGGGCCTGACGGACGCCACGGGCCGAGTCCTTGGTCTCATGCCGCACCCTGAGCGGTTCGTCCGCCGGACCCAGCACCCGCATTGGTCTCGCCTCGGAGAAGATCTCCCGGTCGACGGCATCAAGATCTTCTGCCATGCCGTGCGGTACGTGCGGGAGAATCTCCTCGAATCCTGTGTGGCGCAGCCGACGGCAGATGTTGCCGCATGCGGCGAGGTGCAGGCAGGACCCTGACCGTCCCGCCTGCACCTCGCACGTTTCCAAAAGGCTGTTGTTGCAGGCCGCGTGAACGTCAGCCGCGCGGATCGCCGCGAACTTCTTCAGAACGCTCCGGGGCGTCAATCCCAGAGCCAGGTTCCGCAGTCATCGGCCCAGCCAGGCCGGACCACAAGGTCCCCGGAGGGTAGGGTGTGCACTGCACACCACGTCCTATCCCTGCGTCTTTTGTCGGTGTGCGATGCACACCCTACCTCGCTGTTGATTTCGGTGGGTTCTCTTTCTCCCACTCGGTCATGAAGACCTTCAAATCCTCAATGTCCACCTTGCCGTCGCCCCAGGGCATCGGCCCGATGTCACAGAGCGTCTGGTTCGTACCCCAGTTGTCGATCAGCATCACCAGATCCACGAGGTCCACCTTCCCGTCGGCGTTGAAGTCAACAATGGGAATGATCGGTGCTTGCCACACGTCCCCGACCCCGCCGCGGATGGCCCAAAAATACAGTGTGCGGCCATCCGGTGAGATGCGTGGTAGAAACTCAATGTCGGGCCCGTTGACCTTCGGCCCCAGATTCACCGGTGTTTGCCAGGGATCGGAGAGACTCGCCCGCCTTGTCATCCAAAAATCACCTTTACCATATCCACCCGGCCGGGGAGCATCCGTGTCCTGGAAGAAGAGCACCAACCCATCCGGTGAAAGGCAGGGCTTGGCATCATCGTATGGACTGTTGACCACCGGGCCGAGATTCACGGCCACTCCCCAGGGGTCGTTCTCTGTCGTGCGTCTGGCTACCCAGATGTCGCCACGACCATATCCACCAGACTGGTACGACTTGAAGTAGAGCTCCAGTCCATTCGTGGAAATCCACGGCTCGCCGGCTGTAGTGGAGCTGCTGATCGTCGGGACGATTTTCACGGCCGGACCCCAGGGGGCGCTTCGGCTGGCGCGGGTCGTCATATATATGTAGGTTCCGCCAGAACCGCCGCGGCCGGTTGACTGGAAATAGAGCGTAAGCCCGTCGGCGGAGATGGATGCGCACGCGTCGTCCTGTGGGCTGTTGACCGCAGGCCCCAGATCCACGGGGGGACCCCAATCGTTGTCCACCGAGGCACGTTTCAGTACCCATAGGTCACTGTTGCCCCCGCCGAGGCCCCGGTCGATGTACATCTCCAGCCCATCGGAGGAAAAGCAATCGATGTCGTCGCTGCTGGCTACCATCATTGAGCCGAACCTCACCGGCTCGCCAAACGTGAAATCTGCACGCACGGTCGGTGTGTCAAAACCTGAAAGCACACCAAGTCCAAACAATGACATTGCCAACATCGGAATCTCAAACACTTTCATTTCACACCTTCCCTTCTGCCCAAAGGCAACACATAGAACTGGAATCCCGTTGTCCCGCCCTCCGACAGAGAAGGCGAGTTGATACCCGAATGGCCCATTGATCGCGCCCCTGAATCGCCTCGGCGCGCCAAGGGGTAGATCCAAGGGCAATGCTCCACCCAGAGCGACTGACCACTGCCTCATGTCGGCACGCGCTTTCTCCCGGTCGTGCAAACAGTCATAGTAATGTGCACGATTGGAGTAGGCGTAGGCGTCCTGCGGGTCGGCTTCGATCCTGCGCGTATGCAGAGCAACCATCGCGCGGAGGTGTTCGTCCACCGTCTGACCCGGACCCAGCGTCCGGAGGGTCGGGACATTAGGGTCGAGAGCGATGGCCCAAATCTCGTAGTAGGGCGGGCCCAGGCAACAGGCCAACCCCGTGGCCGCCGGAGACCAGGAGGCGCTGGTAATCTGGCCGTCGAGGACCCGCAAGAACTGCTTCCCGTGAAGGTCATAAAGCCACAGACCAAGTCTCTCCCGCTCCGGGTTGCTGCTGCCCAGGCAGACTTCCTCGCCCGTGGGAGACCAGCCGAGCGCACCCCAGGTCAGGGAGGGCATGGGACACTCTGCGACGGACGTTTGCGAGGCCAAGTCTTTGACCTTCAGCGATCCCTGTTCGAAGTATGCCACCTGTCGATTATCCGGCGAGACCGAAGGCAACGAATTCGAGCACTTCAGGATCGGTTTCGACGCGGGGTCTTGCGGCGACAGAGAGACCGAGCAGAGGGTGCCGTCCCCCCGCGAGAGATAGTAGAGGTGCGCCGAGTCGCTCCCCCACGAAGGCCAACTGCCTCGGGCTAGGCGGCGGGGTTCCGTGCCATCGGCTCTCATGAGCCAGACTTCTTCGTCGGTCACCGGAGGCTGCGGGCTCCCCCGCTCGGCCGTGGCCAACTCTTCCAGCCGCAGGTTCTGCCGATCCCGCACGAAGGCGATGTACTTCCCATCGGGCGACCATCTGGGGTCTTTGCCCGGGACAATCAGCAGGTCCGTTTCCTTGGTGGCGGGATCGAAGACTGCTACCCCGCTTCTGCCCTGCACCCCGAGGCTGAACAACAGCTTCCTTCCCTCCGGCGACCACGCCGCACCGAACCCGTCCGTGGTCAAACGCCGGCCCTTGGCCGAGAGGCTGCGATGGGTCTCCTCGGCCTCGATCATC
Source organism: Phycisphaerae bacterium (assembly GCA_026386805.1). Lineage (GTDB taxonomy): Bacteria > Planctomycetota > Phycisphaerae > Sedimentisphaerales > Anaerobacaceae > PLanc-01. Next base: position 56,446 of record JAPLMX010000128.1, read on the forward strand.
GGCAGGAAGGCGGCCCCCGCAGGCTGACGGGCCGCCGGATGCCAGGACTGTCCGGCCTCCAAGGTGTCAAAGACGTAGTTGGAGCACCAATCCTGGAACTTGCGACGCGTTTCGTGGCCGGGAGCGATGATCTGGCGGAACAGGGCCGCGGCCTTTTCGTAGTCGCCGAGAGCGGTCAGCGCGCAGAACACGTGGTACTGTCGGGGCAAGAGGTTCTTCGCCCCCACCGGCGCCTCGGCAATGACCCGTGCGTGAGCGCCCATGCGCAGGAGGGTCTCACTCCGCTGGGCGGATAGATCGGCATATTGTGGGTCTTCTCTGGAGGTGCACGCCATCGCACGATCATAGTCTGCAATCGCCTCGGAATAGTGCTTCAACTCGCGCCACGCCATCGCATGCAGACAGTAGCCCAGTGGGTCACGGGGTCGCAGGATCGTCATGGCCAAGGCGTCGTCCTTCATCTTCTCGTACTTCCGCGAAGCGTAATAGGTGTACGCCTGCAGCCGCCGGGACTCGTAGTGACTGGGATCGAGTTGCAGCGCCTTGTCCAAGGCAGCGAGTTGCTCTTTGATCGTGAGGGCGGTCATCGCTCGCAGGAAGTATGCGTCGGCGGTCTCCGGCAGCAGAGTCTCGGCCTGCCGGCGGTGCTCCTCGATCTCTTGGAGCTTGTCCGCATTGGCCGATCCGGTTTCCCAGACAATGCGGGCCAAGAGCGAATGAGCGGCACCGGCAATCTCCGGGCGTTCCCCGAGCAGACTCTTCAATATGGTCACGGCCTCCTCGGACCGGCGGTTGTCCACCAGAATGCCAGCTTGGAGAAGCTGGGCTTCGGGGCCGACGTGCTTGCTCTCAAGGATGGGTCTGATCGTCTCCAGGGCGGCTTCACGGTCGGCCTTGGCATACTGCTCGCGGGCCTGGGACAGAATGCCTCTGTGCCGGAAGCCTTCCGCCTCAGCCAGTTGCAGCCGGTCCCGACTCCACATGGAAAGGATGGCGACCCCAGCGCCGGCCACCACGACCGTCGCGACAACGGCCAGGGCTTGGACTCGATGCCGGCGGAGAAACTTGTGCAGGCGATACACTGTACTGGGTCCTCGGGCGAGGATGGGTTCGTGCGTCAAATGCCGGCGGAGGTCCTCGGCCAGGGCGCTGGGCGTCTCGTAGCGCTGGGCGCGGTCCTTCTCCAACGACTTCATCACGATCCAGTCCAAATCGCCCCGAATGGCCTTCCTGAGCACATCGGGTGTGGAGCCACGATGCTTGGCGATGTCGGTCAGTGTGTCACCGAGTCCGCTGAGCTTCGTCGAAGGCTTCGTGGGCTCTTGTTCCCGGATGACCCGCTGCATCTCGACATAGCCGGCCTTGCGGAGCTCTTCTTCGCTGAACGGCGTGGTCCCAGTCAGCAACTCATAGAGCAGAACGCCCAGCGAATAGATGTCCGAGCGGGTGTCGATATCCAGATCGCTCAGTTCCGCCTGTTCCGGACTCATGTAGGCGGGGGTGCCGATGATGTGCGCGTAGCGGGTAAAGAGTGTCTTTTCCGTCAGGAGGGGCGAATGATTATTCGCCCCTACCGTGGCCTTGGCAATGCCGAAGTCGATGACCTTGGGCACGGGTTTGCCGTCATGGTGCGTGACCATCACGTTGGAGGGTTTGATATCTCTGTGGATGATGCCTTTCTGGTGAGCGTGCTGCACGGCGTGGCAGACTTGGAGGAACAGCGTCAGCCGATCTTTCGTGCTCAGGCTGTTCTTGTCGCAGTACTCCGTGATGGATACACCCTGAACCAGTTCCATGACGAAGAAGGGCCGGCCGGTCTCGGTCGCCCCCGCATCCAGGACCTTGGCGATACTGGGATGGTCCATCAGGGCCAGGGCCTGCCTTTCTGCCTCGAAGCGGGCGATGACCTGGCGGGTATCCATGCCCAATTTGATGACCTTGAGAGCCACCTTGCGGCGGATAGGCTCCTGTTGCTCGGCCATGAAGACCACAGTCATTCCCCCCTCGCCGATCTTCTCCAGCAGCTTGTAGCGCCCGATGACCGTTCCAGGGGTCTCGGTCAGCATGGCAATCTCAACACCGGTCACCAGCTCAAGGGGTGATACGTCCAGAAAGCTGCTTACGTCGTGATGACGGAGCAACCCCTGGACCTTCTCAAACAGACCTCGATCCTCGCCGCAGGCTCGGGCCAGATAGGCATTGCGTTCGGCACAGTCCTCAAACTCGATGGCGGCCGCGAATATCTCTTCCTTTTTTTCTTCGAGATCCACAACTTGGCTCCCAGAACAGCGTGCTCTCTATCGTATAGTGCGAAATACAGAGGCAGGGCGGCCCACGAAAACCGCAAAAAACTGGCGTGAAGACCGGAAGGGATTGCGGAATCACCCGATTTCCTGTAAGAGCCAAGCACGAGCATAGGCCCAACAACGCTTGGCCGTGTTGGGAGAAAAGCCCAACACGTCGGCCGTTTGCTCGATAGTCAGACCTGCGAAGTATCGCAGCTTGACGACGTCGGCCTTCACCTTGTCTTTCTGTGACAACTTCTCAAGGGCTTCGTCCAATGCCAGCAGGTTGTCGGCGAACTCCCGGTCATTACAGGTCAGGACCACATCGCCAAGATCAACTCTCTCCCGATCCCCTCCATACTTGAGACCCCTCTTCCGGCGGGCACGTTCGATGAGAATCCGCCGCATGGCCTCCGCCGCCGCCATGAAAAAGTGATTGCGGCTGTTCCAGTTCCGGCATTCCGCCTCCACCAATCGCAGGTAGGCTTCATGGACCAGTGCGGTCGCTTGAAGCGTCTGGCCAAGTGGCTCGTGGGACAACTTTTGTGCGGCCAGGAGACGCAGTTCCTCATAGACCAGCGGGAGAAGTTCGTCCGTAGCCTTCGCGTCTCCCCGTTCCATGGCGTTCAAGATGCGCGTGACGCCACTCATGCCTACTCCACACCTTTTCGAGCTTCCGACGAACACATTCTGTCAGAAACAGGGGGAGATTTCAAGCTCCCGGATTCTGAAAGCGATGAAGTAGGCGCTGACACGAGGATGTCGAGGTCAATGGAATAGAAAGAGGGCGGGCGGCCGATAGACAATCGCCTGCCGGGTAGTCTCTGCAGCGGCGTCCGTGCGCCATGAACTGGGCAAGCATCCTACCCGCGCCGGCTTCTGACGATTTCGACGCCCACGGTCCGGGCAAAGCGCAGGGCCCCCGGTTTCTCCACGGCGACCTCGACCCGCTCGACCCGTTCGTCCTGCAGACATTCCTCCGCAACGCATTGGGCGAGTGCTTCGATCAAATGAAACTGGGACTCTCCGACAAGCTGGAGAATTCGTTTCTTGAGGGCCCGATAGTCGATGGCGTCCTCCAATGCATCCGTTCGCCCTGCCTTGCGAAGGTCGGCATACAGCGTGATGTCGACGAGGACCTCCTGCTTTTCTTGCCGTTCAAGCTCCTCGGTGCCGACAATGCAGCGAATCGCCAGATCGCGAATGAAGACCCGGTCCGGCGCCGACCCCACGCGGTTGTCAGTCATAGAGGTGTCCTTTCATGTGCATCCCCCCATCGACGTAGATGACTTGGCCCGTCGTGAAGCGGCTTCGCAGCAAGAACAGCACCGCCTCGGCAACGTCTCGCGGATCGCCCATGCGGCTTAGGGGGGTTGCACGAGCCAGTTTGGCCAGATACGCGTCGCTCTGCCCGGCCGGAGGCAGGATCGCGCCGGGGGCAACCGCATTGACAGCAACGTTCGGGGCCAGCTCCAGGGCCAACATGCGCGTCAGGGTCAGCAGCATGCTCTTGCTCAGATCGTAGGAGGCGTGCTCTCTACCATGCACCGCGACGCGGGTATCCAGCAGGTTGACAACGTGCGCCGCCCTCCCCTGCCTGGCCAGCTCCCGCGACAGGATCAAAGGAGCCGCCGCGTGAAGGCGAACGTTCTTCGCGATGGATTCGTCGGTGGCCTCCCAGAGCGTGTCCCGCTCGAAAATGGAGGCGTTGTTGACGAGAATATCGATGGGACCCGCCTGAGCCACCGCCTCACGGAAGACCCGTTCGGCCTGCCCGGCCTCTATCAGGTCTCCCTGGATCGGCCAGGCACGGACGCCCAGCCGCCGGATCTCCTCACACAGAGCCAAGGCGTCCTGGGCGGACCGATTGTAGTGGAGCGCGACGTGGACGCCGCTCTGCGCCAGAGTCGTGGCGATGGCCCGCCCGATACGTCTGGCCGCACCGGTAACCAACGCCGTCTTGCCCGTCAGAGAAGCACTCTCGTCTTCCATTGACCGCCCCCAAGTGCGTGCAACCTGCCCTACATGCTGGCCAGCCAATTCTCGGCAAAAATGGCCAAGTCGCGGAACTCCACCACGCCGGAGACGTCCAGATCGGCGCCGTCGCAGTTGTAGTTGAAGACGCCGCAATCCCGATTCCGCCAATTGGCCGCGAACCATACGAAATCGGTGAAGTTCACGCCATCCGGGCAACGCAGGTCCCCAGACGGGATCTGCCATAGGAAGATCGGGTAACCGACTCCTTCGCAGATGCTCCAGGTGTTGAAGAAATCCCAATTCACCGCTCGAAAGGTAGTTTCTGACTTCATCTGGGCGGTGGTCTTGCCCGTGCCGGCGGCACTCGTGGTCTGCCGGCTGGTTTGCGTATCCCACAGCGATCCCTGCACGTCGGCCAGGGCTCTCTGGGAGCCCACCAAGCCGCCGACGGACTGGGAGCCGGAGACCTTCCCGGCACAATAACATCGAGAGACCTTTCCGGGCGATATCTGCCCGATGAGCCCGCCGACGTACAGCACGCCCTTCACATCTCCAGTGGCGTAGCAGGAATTCACGAAACTATCCTCTTTGAGCGTCAGGCCGATCAGGCCGCCAACGTTTTCACTGCCGGTCACCTGGGCCTTGGAATAGGAGAGGGCGACAGTGCCGCTACCGGCCTGGCCGATCAGCCCGCCCACGTACGAAACGCCGGAGACGGAGCCACTGGAGTACGAAGTGCTCACAATTCCACTCGCGGAGCCTACAAGCCCACCCACGCGATTGTTCCCCGAAACGCTCACTCCGGTGGCACAGCATTCCACGACGCTGCCTTGATCCAGATAGCCGACGAGAGCACCCGCCCCGGCCTTGTTCCCGACCACCGTCGCACGAACCAGCCTGAGGTCCTTGATTACGCCCGTGACGTGCTGAAACAGGCCGACGTAGTCGTCGGTCATGTTCTTGTACCTGAAATTGAAGATCGTCTTGCCATTGCCGTCAAACTCACCCGTGAACGGCCGGTTGGCGTTGGACCCCAGCATGACCCAATGACCGATCATGCGAAGATTCGCTTCGTTGCAGTCGGACAGGTCGATGTCCTGCGTCAGCTTGAAGCGCTTGTCCCAATCGGCGGAGCTGTCGCCAATCGCTCGGAAATCCTCAACGGTCGAGACGAGAAACGGCGAACCCGCTGTGCCGGCCCCGCCGCTGTACGTTGCCGCCGGAGCCAAGGTTGGCAGACACACAAACAAAAGGACAAGGGGCGAGAGGCAGACGAGGCATTGCGTTCCTTTGCTCTCTTCCTTTTCGCGTCTTCCACTGTGCCCTGCCATAACATTCCTCCTTATTTGTGCGCCAGCATCCTTCTCATTAGAACGATTATAGCAGAAATCAACTGGCCAAAAGCAGAAAACCTTGGCAAAATGGAAGGATCCAAGATGCGATCGCGGGATGCAATTCCGCATTTCCGATATTCACATTGATTTTCGATATGGTCCTATGATCGAGGGCATGTTTGCCATCTACAAAGAGGAGGGGATGACTTCGCATGACGTGGTCCGCACGATCCGGCGGCTCACCCATCAGAAAAGGGTCGGTCACGCCGGCACGCTGGACCCTTGCGCCAAAGGCGTGCTGGTGGTCGGCGTCGGCCGGGCCGCCACGAAAACGCTCAAGCTCGTCGTCGGGACCGAGAAGGAATACCTCACACGGATCAAGCTCGGCTGGCGGAGTACCACCGATGACCGCGAGGGCCGGATCGAGCCTGTGGCCTGCCCCTCCATTCCGTCGGAAACACAGGTCCGCCAAGCGCTCGCCGGCTTTCAGGGGATCATCGACCAGCGTCCGCCGGCGTTTTCCGCCATCAAGGTCCACGGAAGAGCCGCCTACAAGCTGGCCAGGGCGGCGAAGGAAGTCGATCTGCCGGCGCGAAAGGTCGAGGCGAAGGTCATCGAGTTGCTCGCGTATGCGTGGCCTTACGTGGACGTCAGGCTCGTGACCGGGCCGGGGTTCTACGTGCGGTCGCTGGCCCGCGACCTGGGCGAAATCCTGGGCACCGGAGGGTACACGGAGACCTTGGAGCGGACCCGCGTCGGCCCGTACACGAAGGAACAGGCGATCCGGCTTGCAGACTGGCCCCACAATCACGAATGATCGTGTTGGGGACCCCATCAATCAGGGACCTTGAGAACCGCCGTGCCGGCCTGGGCTGCGACGACCCTCGGGTGCTGCCGCAGGACCCAGAAGGCAGCCACACCGGAAAGGACATACCCGGCGGGCGTGAGCTTCAGGACGGGACCCGTGCCCACCCAGTCGGCCACCAGCGCGAGGCCCAGGAACACGATCGTGGCGAGGCCCCACGTGCCACCCACGATAAAGGCCATGCGCTGGCCGAGATTGGAGCCGCGCGACTCCCTGGCCAGAGTGATCGTCAAGATGTAGGCCGACATGGACGAGAAGCCCACGCCAAACAGTAGCCAGGCGGCCGCCGCATGCCGGGCAAACACCAGGTACAACACGATGAAAGGCGTGGAAAGCAGAAAGGCCCAGATCGAGGCCGGCAGGTCTCCCTTGCGGTGGGCCACGGCCGTCCAGACGAACGGGCCGACCGTGCTGCCCCATCCGAACATCGCGGTCGCGAAACCGCCGAACGCCAGGTCAAAGCCCAGCTCATTGAGATAGGTCGGCGTGAGCTGCAGGATCACGGTCGTCGAGACCGCCGCCGGAAGCCCAATGAACAGCACTTTCCAGAACGGCAGCACCTGGACAGACGACGGTGTCCGGCTGTGGGCGGTCGTCGCATCGCGCTCGACGGCCAGACGCACTCTCGACAACCTGATCGCGATGATGCCCGCCAGCAGACACGGGATCAGCGGATAGAGGCCCTGCAAGCCATAGGACGCCACCAGGATAGCGGAAATCGCCCCGCCGCTGGCGAAGCCGAGGAATCCCGACGTCATGAACACGGCGGTGCTCAGGGCCGGCGAGATCCGGCGCAGCGTGTGTACCGCCCGCAGTCCCTCCGGGTGAGCGACGGCGACGCCCGAGCCGCTGATGAGGCCCAGCCCCACCAGCAGAGCGATCCCGGCGGCGGATCGGGGCGACAGAGCCACCAGGCAGATGCTCGCGGACAGAATGACGCCCAAGTGCAGGAACAGGGGCCTGGTCTTGTTCGGCCGCAAGTGGCCCGTCAGAATCTGGACGGCGTTGGACGCCAGCGGCACGGACGCGAGCACGAAGCCGCCGACCACCAGGGTCACGTGAAAATCGTCACGAATCACCGGCAGAATCGCCGGGAGCACGTTCCCGAACATGTCCACCAGGAAGTGAACGCCCGACAGAACCACCAACTGTATCCACTGCAACCGCAAAGTGGGCCGCAGCCCACCAGCCGCCTGATTCATATATACCCTGCCGATCTCCGATGCCGCTGACGCAAAGAAAGGACAGAGCATACCGAATTCCGCCGCAAGTGCAATGGCCGGTGATGAAGGACGACCCGTATTCACAGACCCTGCAGGCCAAGCTTTTCAAGGAAGGGATGGCGGAGCGATCCAAGGAGCGCCTCCGTATCGGCCTGCCGCGCGTGACCGATCCAGCTTGCCGCTGCCGTACTCATAGGAGGTCAGATTGATAAAACGCAGCTCATAGCTCAGGCGAAACAACAGACGCAACCGGGCCAGGGCTTCATCGGCCCGCCGCAGCAATGGCAATTTGTCTTGCCGCATGTTGGCCACCGTGGTCATCTCGACGAAATCGAGGATCGCATTCTCGATCTTGGCCGCCACGCTGAACCGGTAGCTCTTGGGAAACTTGCCCGTGTGGTCGAGCAGCCACTTCGAGAGGTCGTAGCCTCTCTTGATGACAAGCATCTCTTCTTTCGCCGACATTGGCTTCTCCGTAAACCAAGCTGTATGTCCCAAGCACAAACGCTTTATTCAGAGTCCCAGAGGGACAGAAAACCAGAGTAACAACCCATCATGACTGGGAGCAGACCACCCGCAAACCCACGTTATAGCTACGGATGACGGGATAGTAGCCGTAGCGGCCGGAACGAGAGAGAACGTCCTCGACGAAGACCCAGGAGCCGCCACGCAACGAACGGGCAGCCCGATCTTTGTCATACCAGTTCTCCATCCATTCCCAGACATTTCCGGCCATATCCATCAGGCCTTCCGGCGTCGCCCCGTCAGGATAACGTCCCACCGGCGTCGTGGCACCTACATTCTGATTGTAGTTCGCCAATTTATCGTTTGGCTGGCCTTTCTCGGCCGGCCAGGGATACTCGCGCAGCCCGCCCCCCGGCGCACGCCCAAATGCCGCCCACACCCATTCCACCTCGCTCGGCAGCCGGTACACACGCCCCAGCTTCTCGACAGGCACGCTCTGGGCCGCTGCCTCCAGCATCGACAGCCACAGGCAATACGTACTCGCATCGAACCACGAAACGCCGACGACCGGCTGATCGTCCCCCTTGAAGCGTTTCTCCTTATCATGATCCGACTTCAACTTCGCCGCCCACCGGCCGGGATCGTCGCCCAGGTACTTCCGGAACGCCTCCTCCTGGGCAGCCAACGCCAGCGCCGCCTTCGAGAACGAATCCGCCGGCAACACCTGGCCCAGCGCGGTTTCGTGGCCGGCAAGGTAGCTGACAAAGAGCCGATAGCGCTGGTTGGTCACCGGATACTTGGCAAAGTACAGGTCCGGCACCGTCTCAGCCTTGTGCGTCACGGAGTACTCGAACGACCCGCCCGGAATGCGAAGATACTCGGCGTTCAACTCATACGGATTGCGGAAACTGGCAGGAGGCTCTTTGTGCGGCAGCACCACCTGCGGCGCCTTCGCCAGGTGCGCTTCCACAGCTACACGCTGCGCGAGCAACTCTCGGGCATAGTCGGCACCTGCTCCCGCAGTGCGCGCGTACGTCTGAATCGCGCCCCAGGCGCCGGGGCTATCAACCGCCTTGAGACAATCCACGATACATCGTTTGCGGGCGACACTGCCATCCCTCTTGTCAGGCTCACCGAGAGAGGCAACAAGAGAGTCGATCTTCTTCTCGCACGCTTCTTCAATCATGATCTGGAGCAAGCGCTGCCTGTTCATATCCAAATCCTCACTGGCGAAGACCTGGAAGACGGCCTTCATGAACCCATCGAACTGGTCCTCGTTGGCGCGGCCCATGAAGAATCGGAGCGTCTCCTCCCACCAGTCATCGCCGAGATGGCCTGCCAGCCGCCGGAGACGCGCGGGCTTGAGGCTCTGTCCGGCGAGCTCCCGACCAGCCAGATATTCGCGGAAGGACTTGTGGCGAAAGATGTACGCCGTCGTGCTGTAGTCCGCGATGATCCCGGCACGGTCGCGCAGGTTCTCAAAGAGCTGCCGCGCGGACAGATGGGATCAATGCTGTGAATCTTGGCCTGCATCTTCTCGTGCAGACGCCCCTTCTCCACCTCGTCCACCTGCAGGTCCTCCTGCATCCACAGGGCGGCGGGCATGAGCACCCGCAGGGACTGTTCCACCGAAAACAGGGGGTCCAGGTCTCTGTTCGCGTCGCGATACTCCAAGAGATAGCTCATGACGACACTGTACAGGTCCAGCCGGGTGCGCGGGCGAATGCCCCGCTCCTTCCAGATCACCGCGATGATTTGGAGCAGCAGTGGGACGGCCGCAAGGTCGCGAATGGATGTGTTCTTGTCCAAGTCCAAGTAGTTCATGATCTGCTGCGCGTGCCATAGGGCCTTCTGTTTCTGGTCCTGCTTCCACTGGGCGGGAGGCTCACCCGCCGGACGGGGCTCGCGCAAGAATGCCGCCGTGAACCAGTTGGTCAGGAACTGATCCTGTTGTGGGCGTGAGAAGTCCCTAACGTCGGCGCGAAGATGAGGACAGGTCAACTCGACTCGATCCAGTCTGCGGTAGCCGGTCCAACGAGAGGTTACGACAAAGAGCGCGTTCTTGAAACGTGGGTCTTCCCCATTGTGCTTGATCCACTGGCACACACTGCGCCGGCTCTCCAATGAGCGAATCTCGTCCAAACCATCAAGCAGCAGGAGGGTGCGGCGGTTCCGCAGCCACCGCTCGAACTGGTCCGGCGCTACGTCCAGATCATGCTTCTGCGGCCAGGCCGCGAGGCTTTCGCCGAGTGACAGCGGACGGCCACTCGGGTCGAACGGGGTGTCGCGCAGGGGCAAATAGATCGGTAGCGGCGCTTCCTGGAACCCGAGTTTGCGCCAACCGTCACCCGACAGACAGGACATGGCATAGTACTTCATCAGCGTGGTCTTGCCGGAACCGGGGTCGCCGATAATCAACAGGGTCCGGCTCTTCTCGAACGCCAGGCGCACAACCGCATCGGGCGTCAGGTCACGCTGCATGTCGCCTCTGGCCTCGCGAGCGTCCACGCCAAAACGGTCCTCACAGTGCCAGGCGGTCGAGATGTTCAAATGGACGAACGTGTCAAGGGTCTCCACCGGCAAGTTGGGTATGTCCGGAGACCCCATCATCCGTATCGTCCCCAGCTCCTCCCGTAACAAAGCGCAATACCGCCCCTCAGCCGAGCCAAGTCCAGCCGGCCTTTTCGTCGCACGTGAACGGCGTGTCTTCGAAGCCGACCGGGAGGCCCGTTCGCCCACAGGGGGCTTGACTGCCGTGGGAATACCCTTCAAGCGTCTCACCAGCGCCGCGTATTCGTCGGGATCAGCGACGTTGTAGAAGTTCGTCCCGCTGAGAATACGTGGTACCGGCGCCTTGTTACGTTCACAAAACCCGACTGGGATGAACCTGCATTCTTCATCCTCGCTGCAGTTCAGTTCATCTTGGTACATCTCCAGTTCGATGATCGCGCCCTCCCACTTACGCCCCAGGCCCTGCCCCTTGGGCGTCCTGCCCTCGAACCCCTCCCGATACTTCTCTGTGCACACGACCAGAACATAGTCGGCCTGTTCAATTCCCCGCCTCATCCATCCTGGCCAGCTTCTTGGCGGTTTATGCTCGACGTATTGATCCAGGATGGGATCGATGTTGTCATAGCAGAGCTTCGCTGCTATCTCCTCACGAACGCGCTTTCGGTGTTCCTGGCTGTCGTGGCTATAGCTGATGAAAACGCTCACTCGCTTCATTGCATCGGCCTCCATGTAACAACCGGAGAACAAGGGCTTCATCACAATTCCCGCTGTTCACGGGTTTCATCATAGCCACCACCCTGTCATCGAGCAAGTGAGAACCACCGAGACCTGAGCCTTCTCCAAGCCATCAGAGCGCAGGCCATTCCGGGATGCCTTGCCTATTTGGCCGTGACGGGTCCAGCGGCGAAGAATTTTTTCCGTATTTTCGATTTTTGCATAACATACGGGCTTCGACAACCGTCTTCTTATGAGTGCTGCTTCTTGAGACAACGAATTGCTCCAATCACACCAGTAGAATAGGAATTGCGTGCTTTCCTTTGTGCCATTCGTGGTTCAGTGCAAAACAAACCCAATGCGGAGGGAGCAGGCATTAGGCCGCAGGGATCGGGCTGGGCCAGGGGATGGATCGTGCGAAACAAGACGCCTGCGACAAAAGTCGAAAGAGTAAAGTCCGAGCCGCGTTTCGGGGCCAATATCGGCGACTATTCCGGGCGGTTGCGACTTTTGTCGGGCGCGTCAAACAAAGCCAATTGCGCCAGCGGGCAAGCAAGGGCAACTGCTGTGTGGAAAAAGAGTTATGACAGATTTGGCCCGCAAGAGCCTCGGCAAAACAAAGCCAATTTGGTGGGCCCGGTGGCCGGGGACCGGCTGTACAACCAAACCCAATTTGGGAGAGCCCGCCGGCGGGCGGCCGGGCCGGTGGTACAGACAAAGCCAATCAGAACCACCGGCAGAGCCGGTGGTATGAGGAAGGCCCCTAAAAGGGGCCATCGCGTGACTAAGTAACTATCTCAAAAGGGTAGGTTTGGCCGATAACCATCTGTAGGAACCTTTTGAAAGGAGCCACGGATGGGCAAACAGAAACGTAAGGTCAAACCGCTTCCCACCATTTGGGAGGTCAGCGACGAACAATGGCA
>JAPLMX010000046.1 GCA_026386805.1 Phycisphaerae bacterium
ATCGTTCTGCAAGATCAACTGGGGTATCGTGACATCCTGGTCTACCATAGACGAGGATATACCGTCTTCCCCAGCTTCGCGCTACTCCAAAATCACCGCCTCAAAAATATTTTTTTGCCGCACCTCGTGAATGGCTACGACCAATGGCAACAGCGGCTCGACAGTTGGGTACTTCAGCGCGCCGTTCGCCGAGCAGACGATCCTCCACGGGGGTAAGCAGTCGATGCCCCTGGACTACAACAACACCACGTCGCCTTTCTACAGCGAGGCCGAGCGCACCTGGGATAGCCCCCAGGACTGGACGGTCAACGGGGCCGACACGCTGACGCTGTACTTCCGCGGCAACCCGATCGGGTTCGCGGAGACGGCGCCGGGCATTATCACCATGAGTGGCAGCGGCACGGACATCTGGAACTCGGCGGACCAGTTCCGCTTCGCCTTCAAGCAGCTTAGCGGCAACGGTTCGCTCATTGCCAAGGTCGAGAGCATTGACAACACCGATCCCTGGGCCAAGGGCGGCGTCATGATCCGCGAGAGTCTCGATCCGGGCTCGCGGTTTGCCGCAGTCTATGCGACGGCGGGCAATGGCGTGCGCTACCAGGCGCGGCTGCTCAACACCGGGGCCGCTACCAGCGACACCGCCATTGCGACGCCCGAGCAGATCGCCTTGCAGACGCCGGTCTGGATCAAGGTTGATCGGACGGGCAACAACTTCAGTTGCTTCTATTCGACAGACGGCGTGAAGTGGATTTCGATGTCCTGGAACCCGCAGACGATCACCATGTCGGGCACGATCTACATCGGCCTGGCGGTCACCAGCCACAATGCCACGGCCACGGCGGCGGCCCAGTTCTCCAACGTCTTCACGACCGGCGCGGTCACCGGGTCCTGGCAAGCGCAGGCGATCGGCGTGGCCCAGCCGGCGAACGATCCGGCTTCGTTGTACGTGGCGGTCGAGGACAGCGCCGGCAAGGTCAAGGCGGTCGCTCATCCGGACCCGGCGGCCACGACGCTGGCCTCCTGGCAGCAGTGGCGCATCCCGCTCAGCCAGTTCAGCTTGGGCGGTGTCAAGCTGACTGGGGTGAAGAAGCTGGTCATCGGCGTCGGCGACCGGGCCAATCCGAAGCCGGACGGCGCGGGCCTGATCTTCATTGACGACATCGGCGTCGGCCATCCGGCGAATTAGTCGGTGGACACGGCTCGTCCGTCGTCGATCGTCGGCGACTGCGCACGAACAACAGGATCGATCGGGCAGGGCTTGTGCCCAGAACCCAAGACACAAGCCCTGCTTTCGTCTTGAAAGAATCGAAGTCGCGTCGTACCACCGATGAGCGAGTTCTCACCCGTGTTGCTGCAAGGAGATTGGGCTGCGCGCCGTGGGTGCCATGCTTACGCTCGCGTAAGCATGTTCTGGTCATCGGATGGAACCTGTCTCCGCAAGCGTAGACATGGCACCCAGAACTCGACTTGGCATGAACCGGGCGCTGTATGTCATCGCGAGCGAAGCGCGGCAATCTCAGACGCGAGATTCCTGGCGTGCGGCAATAGGTGGAGTGCACCGACAACGCCCAGGCGTGTGGACGCTCAGCGGGTAATGATTTCCCCGAAGGTCACCGGCTCGGCCACGGGGCGCAGGAGTTCGCTGCGACGTCCGCAGCCACAGACGCGCGTGAGTTCCTCGATAGAAGTGACGCCGGCAGAGACTTTCTCCAGACCATCCTGGGTCATCGAGCGAGTTCCTTGCTTGCGGAGACAGTTCAAGATCTGCTGGTGATCTGCACCGGATCGGATGAGTGTCGCTACCTCCTCGTCTATCGTGGCCGCTTCGAAGATGCCTGTCCGGCCCTGGTAGCCGTAGGAGTGACATTCCGGGCAGCCGGTCGCCTGTGAGATGCTCTCCGGCGGCTCCATTCCATTTCGGGCAAAGAGATCCTTCTCTTCATCGCTTGCTTCCCGGAGCCCGGTACAGTCCGGGCAAAGGCACCGGACGAGGTTCTGGGCGACGACCAGCCGCAGGGAGCTGCCGATGACGTGGTGGGGCACGCCCAGGTAGTGGAGCGAGTCGATCGCTCCGGCGGCGTCCTGCGCGTGGATCGTGGCCAGGACCAGCCGGCCCGACAGGGCCGCCCGCGCCGCCACGAGCGCGGAATCGGCGTCGCGAATCTCGCCGATGAGGATCAGGTCGGGGTCCATCCGCAGAATGGTCCGCAGCCCCTCGTGCATGGTCAGCCCGTGGCGCTCATCGACCTCGATCTGCTGGATGTACGGAATCTTGAACTCGACCGGGTCCTCGATGGAATAGGTCGTGGTCGTCCGCAGGTCCATGAGCGACGCCAGGCAATACATGGTCGTGGTCTTGCCCGAGCCGGTGGCGCCCGTGATCAAGACCAGCCCGTTGGGGGAGTGCACGATGGAAGAGACCTTGTCCTGATCGGCCGGGGAGAACCCCAGGCCGGACATGTCCCATTCGTCCCGGGGGACGCTGAGCAAGCGCAGATGCGCGGATTCGCGGTCCCGCACGGGCGTCAGCGTGACGCGGATTTCCCACCGCATGTCCTCATCGGGCCAGACGATCTGGCCTTCGATCGGCGCGAACGAGCGCACGATCGTCAGGCCGGCGGCGCTCTTGAGCTGGTTGAGCAGCTTGCGGCCTTCGGCGCGGGAGAGCACGCGTTTGGGATGGATCATGCCGTCGACGCGGTGCAGAATGCGGAGGCCCTCCGGCACGCTGTGCAGGTGAACGTCGGTGGCCTTCTCCAGGACGGCGTTCCAGATCAGCGTCTTAAGAGGGTCCGGATAATGGGCCGCCGTGTCCACGCCGGTCGGTGGGAGTTGGCTGTCTGGAGCCGCCGGGCTCGACTGTGCTCGCCAAAATCTGGCCATGATCCATGCTCCTTGCCGGACGAGCGTCCTCGCTCGCCAAGAGAGGTCGTGCGCGGGCGCACAACCTACACCGTCACCATCTTGGGATCGAGGATCGCACCGGGATCCGTCCCGGCCTCTATCTCGGCATTTTCCGGACGCTCCTTCACCCGCATTTCTCTGCCAGAGCACGGACCATCTCCTACGAAGGATAGCGTCTACCGCCTGGCAGGCTTCCCGCAGAGCTTGTTGGGTTCCCCAACACCTGGGCGGCATCCCACGTTCTTGGGTTTGACGTGGCGTGAGCGGCCCCCCGACTCCCCACAGAACATTATCACACCCATCGTGGGTGGGGGCGCGTTTTGTTCTTGACACGGCACGTTTGTAATGCAAACATGTTTGCAGCGTATACATCAATCGCGTCGAGGTGGTCGGACGGTCTGGTGGAGGTGAAACAGGTATGGGCAAGAAGAAAGTCATTCGACACATGGGGATGACGATGACCGCAGAGGAGCATCGGCGGTGGCATCAGGAGCACGCGGGCAAACGTTTGACCGCCGGGGAGCATCGCAAGCTCATGGGGCATCTGGGCGTCAGTCCCGAGCAGGACCGCCGGTGGCACAAGGCCCAGGAGGCGGGCGAAGGCGAGTCCCCGGCCGAGCCGGCGCCCGAGGGGGAGGGTCCCCAAGTGCGAAACATCGCACTTGGGAGCCCGGTCTCGGTCAATCCTTTCGCCATCGGTGGCGGCTTTCTCGAGTACTGCGTCAAGCAGGGCTGGCTGACCCGCCAACGGCGCGGCCGCGCGACGAAATACTACGTGACGGAGGCCGGCCGCGAGGCGCTGGCCGGGTACGGGATCACGAAGTACTGACATTCCCCGTCGGCCGCCGCACGTTGCCGAGTTTCATGAGGATGGTGTCGTATCGCACGGATTGATCCAGTGATTCACGAGCCGGCCCGCCTGAGGATCCTGACGGCGTTGTCCGCCGTCGCCTGGGCCGATTTCCCGTCTTTGTGCCGTTTGCTCGGCCTGACACGCGGAAATCTGTCCGCCCACGTCGCTTGCCTCGAACGCCACGGCTACGTTCAGGTGGAAAAGAGCATCATCGGCAGGCTGCCGCACACGCAGTACCGGCTGACCGCCCGGGGCCGCCAGGCGTTGAAAGAATACTGGGCGGCTCTGGACGAGATTCGCGCCTTGGGCAAAGGCGAGTCCGTCGATATTGCGTGAGCGGCTCAAAGCCGGTCCCGTGAAGCGTTTACTCCCCGGCCTTGGGGGTCACGTTGCGGATCACGGCGTTTCGCTCGACGACCGTGTCGATCTTGTTGGGCAGCGTCGGCACCGTGCTCTCGGCGACGACCAGCTCATCCATCGCAACCTTCCGGACCCATTTGGTCGCCAGATCGACGTAGATATCGCCCTTGTAGTGCGAGGCGCCGACGCAGCGGACCTCCATGTTGGGCAGGGGCTTCATGAGCATCTGGAACGAGCTCTGGCCGGAATCGAAGCCCAGCAGGGCGCAGGCGGCCCCGTCCACGAGGCCCAGTCCTTTGAGTTCGAGCGTGACCTCGCCGTTTTTGAAGGTGGAGCCTTTGGCGATGCCGCTGCCGAGGTTCACCGGCGGCTCGGTGAAGGCGGCCGCGTGGACGATCTTCTGCCCGATGCTCTTGAGGTCTTGAACGCCCTTGCCGCCCGTGGTCGGCTCGGCGAAGACGTTGCAGAACCCGTGGAAGTCGATGAAGGCATTGTAGACGTAATACGCCTTGTCCGGCGGGAGGGTCTGCCCATTTGCATCCGTCAGGTTCTCGAACTTGGCGTGGTCGATGCCGAAGACCTGCCCCTTCTCGTCGAGACCCGCCCCCGTGCTCTTGAAGAGGTACGTCCAGTTCGCCAACGCCGGAATCGCGACCTCCTTCCCGACCCCGAACTGCACCGTGAACTTGGTGCAGGTGTACTGGTCGGCGTCTTTGCCCGTCACCCGGGCCGGCGTACACTTGAGGGCGAGCTTGAGCACCTCTGTATTGGTGCGTTTGCCGTCCGGGGCATACGTGAGGACCTGGGTCTCCATCTCGAACAATTGCACCTGGGCGGAGCGCGGGCCGGCCAGGTCGAACGTCCGTCGCAGGATTGAGTCGTCCGGGCGTTTCACTTCGCCGGCCCCGGCACAGATCGAGTTGCAGATCACGGCCAACGCGGCTACTGTCAGAATTCTGTGCGTTCTCATGGTTTCTTACCTCCAAATTGAATGTCGCTCTTTACTGCAGTTCTTTGATCGCTCGTCTTGCCCACTGAGCATTCATCTCGTAGCTCTGGATGCCGTTTTCCATGGCCAGCTTTCCGCACGCCGGCAGGATACTCTTCGCGCCTTCAAAGTAGCGTCGCAGGTCCGCCACGTGGGCGTCGATCTGCGATGCGAAGTCCTCCAGGAACCGCACGGTCCTCTCGCGGCCGACGATGCCATCCATGAAGGCAAACCGCATCATCAGGTCGTCCATGTGCCAGACGACGTCCTCGCTTGTGACGGGCCGCGACAAGTGCTGCTGGAGCGTCTCCAGCCCGCAGGCGGTGATCTCGTAAACCACCCGCTGTCGGCGGGTCTGGCCCTGGGCTGCGACGCTGCGAATCCAGCCGGCCTCCTCAATGCGTCGCAGGGCGGGGTAGATCGCCCCGGGACTGCTGCTGAAGTGGCCCATTGGTGTGGTCAGGAAGACCTTGCGGAGGTCATAGCCCGTCAGCGGCCTTTGGGAGATCAGTCCCAGGATCGCCAGCGACAATGTGGACAAGTCGGTTTCCAGCTTCATTTCGAAAGCTCCAATAATACGATTCGTACTATCAGTCGGGCGAACGGCGTGGATATTTCAACTCTTTCCTGGAATAGTAGGATGGGCTTTAGCCCATGCTGCTTTTGTCCGTGCAAATGCGAATTCTCCGCATGGGCTAAAGCCCATCCTACGGCTGCAGGCCGTCTCGTTTTCCAGGAGAATAGATTGGAGAAGAGAGACCGCCGGCCGTAAGATTGCCTCGCGGTGGTACGGTGCGAAGGATAGTCCTGGCGACTCCAGTGGAGGCCCGGAGTCACGAAAGGGGAAGGAAATGGCCAAGATGCTCTCGATGTGCGGGCTCGACTGTGCGGCGTGCCCGGCCTTTATTGCCCATCAGACCGACGACCAGGCCCTGCGGGAAAAAACCGCCACCGAGTGGTCCACGCAATTCCACGTCGAGATCAAGCCGGCGGACATCAACTGTGTGGGCTGCCTCAAGGTCAAGGGCGTGCACATCGGCCACTGCGGCGAGTGCGAGATCCGCAAGTGCGGCCTGCCCCGCAAGGTGAAGAACTGTGCCCTGTGCAGCGACTACGCCTGCGAGACCATCAGCAAGTTCCTCGCCAACGTCCCGCCCGCCAAGGCCAACCTGGACGAGGTCCGCCGCGCTCGGTGACCGGCCAGGAAATAGGTAAGGTCTCCCCGGAATTACACGGAGCCGTGATAAAGCCGGCAGATCCGCCTATTCTTTCGCCCCGTGCTTACGGAGCACCTCGGCGATTTCGGTGTGACCTCGCTGCTCCGCCAAGTCCAGAGCAGTGTGACCTCGATAGTTCCGAATGTTCGCATCCGCCCCCCTAGCGATCAGGAGTTCCACCATCTCCTTGTGTCCTGCAAAGGCTGCACTGTGCAGTGGCGTCGTCCAGTGTTCGTTCGTGGTCTTCGCGTTGATATCCGCACCCTTGGCGATGAGCAGTTCTGCCACCTCGCGGCGGCCCGCTGCTGCCGCACCATGCAACGGCGTGTTTCCCCGCTTGTCTTTGACGTTGACATCGAGGCCTTTGGAGATGAGTAACTCCACCAGGTGAGCTGCGCCTGCCTGAGCCGCCTGATGCAGCGGCGTCCGCTCATCGATTGTCTTGGCGTCAACAGTGGCGCCTTTGCCGATGAGGTATGCGGCCACCTCTTCCTGGCCCGTCGAAGCAGCCCAGTACAGGGGCGTCCAGCCGAATTCGTCCTTTGCATTGGGGTCGGCTCCCTGCTCCACGAGACTTTTCACTCGGGCGAGATTCCCCACACACGCGGCGAGCGGAAGCGTGGAAACATCAGTGCCCTTGCTGGCGAAGATCTCGACCAGATCGCGATTCCCTTGCGAAGCCGCAAGGCGAAAGGCTGTCCAGCCGAACTGGGTTTTAACGTCGAATTTGGCTCCATGATCAACCAGGAGCTTGACGGTATTGACATCTTTGGTATTGACATCTTTAATCGCGACCGCAATGAAAAGTGGCGGGTAGTCATCCCTTGGCGTGTAGCTGACATCGGCGCCTTTGGTCACGAGGAGCTTCACTGTGTCCTGATCTTCATTCCAGATCGCGTAGTATAGGGGCGTATAGCCCTTCCCGTCCTTGGCGTTGATGTCTGCCCCACGTGAGAGGAGCAGTTCAGCCACGTCCTTGCGTTCGTTGCCGACCGCCACGTGCAGGGCCGTCCGGCCGTCTGTGTCTTTGGCATTGACGTCAGCACCCTTTTCGAGGCAACCTCGCACTCTATCCACATCTCCGCAACTGACGGCTGTAAGAATAGAACCCTCCGCATCTTTGGCTATCAGGAGTTCAACGATGTCCTTGCGGTTACGGCTCAGAGCAGAATCAAGGGGCGTCTGACCATTACTATTCTTGACGTTGACATCCGCTCCTTTGGAAATCAGTAGTTCGGCCACATCCCTATTGCCAGCCGCGATTGCATTAAAGAGAGGTGTTTGGCCACGCGAGTTCTTGACATTTACGCCGCCGCCTTTGGCAATAAGCAGCTCCATCGCTTGTTTCTGGTTATTTTGAGCTGCGTAGTGCAAAGGCGCATGTCCATGGCCATCTAACTTGTTGACATCACCGCCTTCCTGAATATATGCCTCTATTCTCGCTAAGTCTCCCATATAAGCAGCGAAGTGGATGGGCGCACCCTGCACCGACTGCTGACCCTCGAGTTGAGGCTCCTGATCACCACCCAGGGACCTTGCCGTACTCGCAGTTCCGTATTCATCGGCCCCGATGTCGTAGCCGGCACCCATGGGTCTATGCTCGCCATCCATGTCGTCGCTGACCAACCCAGGGACTCCGCGATCTATGCAGAGCGAACCAGCGACCAGGTGCATGGACCTGTCAAGGCCTGGTCCCTCGAGGGTGTAGCCATTACCCGAGATGTTGGCGTTGGCGCCATTAAAGGTCGAGGTAGTCTTTGCGGTGCGGCCATACAGGGCCACGGTTTCGGTATTCTCAGTCATACTGAAGCCGAACCCGGGAGGGTAGCCGTTAGCAGAAAAATCGGCATAGAAAGCATTGTTCTTCACGATGAGACTAGCCTCCGCCCCGCTTCCAACATTAATAGCGTAATTTGGACCTGGGAATGGGCAAATAAGGTTGTTCTTTATTTCAACGCCATAAGTGCTGCTACCAGCAACATATATGTTTTGCTTTTGTTTGTTGCCGTAGAAAGTGTTGTGGTATATTCTTGAATTGTGTGAATATGCAAAGTCCAACACACCTCTGACGTCCTCAAGATTCTGTAGCGAATTGTCATAGAAAAAGTTGTTGCGGATGGTGTTGGAGAGGTTCAAGTTCTCAAAGGCGACTATACTAAGAGACAAGATGCCTCTGTTGTTGTAGACCTTATTTCCTTCGAAAAGTGAGCTATACATCCAGTTGTTAGCCTGATTCCCTTTGAATTCTATTAGTTGCCCTGTATTGTCGTGAAAGCTGTTACTAATGATCTGGAGCTTCTGTCCGCCTACGATAGAACTGGCCTCGGGGCCGAGCACAAGGAGTCCCTTCAACCAGCCGGTGCCGCTTTCAGTGTCACGAAAATTCTTGACTTCATTGTTGCGGAAAATACTGTCGACATGGAAAAAGTAAATTGCTACCGTGTTCCTGACATCATAGGTTTGGCCAAGGCCGTCAAACACACAGTCCTCAACAATCATTTGGCCCATAGCCTGGTTGTTCTCGTTGATTATGAATAGACAATTCTCGGTGGTAGTATCGGTACCGGTTGCGTTGTTGGACATGGCAAAGCCCTGGATAGTCACATAGCTGTTATTGCCGTCCTTTTGGCCGTCTCCGCCGATATTGAAAGCCCGTTTACCTGCGGCAGTGGGGTATACTGTCGGCCTTCCGCTGAGCGCGGGATTCTTTCTTATCGTGAGAGTGGCGGATGCGTTCGTGCGGAAATCTGCGATCGTTACGGCGTCATCATAGGTAGCGGTATCATCAACCTGGATGACCCAGGGGCCCTCATGGGCATCTGTCTTGACTGCCTTCAAGGCATCACTGATATTATGCCAGCATACGCTTGGAGCAGGGAAAGGAGTAGAATAGTTCTGATACGCAGTTCCAACATTACTGGGCGCTGCAGCCGAATTCACATGGTAGTACCAGGGCCCGGTAAAGGTCCCGGTGATCTTGACTGGAGACCCTGTCAGATCCTCTCCCCCCGTAGTGACTTCGATGGTATTGGCGCCAATGGAAATGTAATCCCCTACCGCAACGCTCGGAGCGGTCCCGCTGGCATTGGAAAGAGTGATAAGCAGGGTGTCGTTAGGGCACTTGGTCGAACCCCATGAGGCGCCTCCGAAGTGGCCGCTGCCGTCCAGCCACGAATGCGAATTGGACAAACGAAGGACAGCATCAACATTGCTTGAGGTGATGTTGTAGCCGTTTGTCCGGGTATCCAAGGTAATGACGACCCTATCCCCTGTCTGTATGCCTCGACCCTGCGCGGAGTGGTCATTTGCTATGGCGGAGACCATGGAAGGAGGGACATATTCTACCAGTGCCCAGAGAGAGGTAACATGGACCTCCGGCTTGGCGTCCGGCGATTGAACCACGATCTGGGTGGTATTAAGGCGATCTGCGGTCCACGGATTGGTGGACTGGGGATCAGCATAGACAGCGAGTTTGTAGTTCCTGGGGACAGTGGCATTGTGTGTTGAGAATGTTGCATCTGCAATGGTCGTGGTGCTTGAATTCACCTGGTCCCCTGATGCCTGGGACTTGATTCCGACAGAATAGGAGCACGATGATCCGGAAGCCGCCGCGACACGGGCGCCCACCTGTACGAGCTTTATTCTGTCGTCTTTGGTAATCGTGGCAGCATCCGCGATGTTGACACTTAGCTTATCGTTGGTGCCAGTCAGCCTCCAATAGCCCGACGCATCATCAGGAGGTACCTCATTGACCATCTCCCATCCTGCCTTGCCAGGGGTCGGCCCGGATTCACCCGAGGCGCTGTCGCCTGCGGCATTAGGCATAAGAACCACTATCTTGCCTAGCCCGGGGAATTCATTCTCACCCACACCGTTTTGGTCGTTGATCGCGACATCATCAAAATGGAAATCCGGCGTGCCGCCGGTGATGGCAACGGTACTGCCTAACCTGAGCTTTGCCACTGTGCCCAACGTCTCTTTGAGCGACGCAGCAAAGGAAGTTCCGTCAAGCCTAGCCTGCAGCACATCATAACCGGCAGCATTGAGCGACTGGAATTCCATCTCCACGCAGTGCCATAAGTCCTTCACCAATGCCGAAGAATCCGGCCCCACCTGGGCGGCTGCGTTGAACAACTGCAAGGTCCCTGTGCTGGTCAGGCGAAGGGAAGCGCGGGTAGCCCCAGAGGTGTCGACAATATCCAACACCCTGGCCGTGACTGAGGGGACCGCCGCCACCCGGAAATAGAAGCGGATGAATACATGGGCGTCCGCGTTTGCGGCAAGCCACTGGTGCTCGATATACCCTGCGGTCAGCGAATTCTGCCGCAGGCTGTAGGAGCCAGAACGGACCGTAGAAGAACTGATGCTCAGACCCGTAGGAACTGGAACAGCAAATTCGACTCCGTTCGTTAGCGAATTCAATTCAAACCCGCTGGAATAGAGTCTTTCGGCAATGGCAGACGGGGGGAAAGACAAGACCCCGCATAGAAAACATAGACAAGCTAAACCACAAGAAGTACTTGGTCTAGAAAGCAATCTACTCGCTGTTTTGGTCATTGCTACCTCCTTTTTGTTTGTAGAAGATGACTCAACCCGGCTGTTCGGCAGAAAGAAACGGTGTCAAGTACATTTTCGCGGACGGCAGTTGACGTGGTGTGAAACCACAGATTGTCGGCCCCAGGATATCGACCACAGCCTTTTCTCCGTCTCACAGAACACCACAGTCTGCGAATCCATAGGCGTATTGTAGGAGCAAGCCGGTGGAAAGGCAAACGGAATCGAGTCGGTTGTCGGTAGCCTGTAGTCGGTAGTCAGTAATCAGTTGTCGGTTCTCGGGTGCCAGTGGTTGGTTGTAAGCCCTCTTGCCACAAGAGTTTATCAGCGTCCATCGGCGTTCATCTGCGGTTCGACGATCCCTCATTCCTTCGTGTGGCTCATGCTCCTGGCGGTTAGAAACCTGGATTCCTGCCCCATTCGACTTCGCTCAGGGCGGAGTTTTGCGAGAATGACAGGGTCGAATCCATGCGGATCGGTGTAACTCCGTGTCCGGCAATGGCTTATCGTCGTACCTGGGTGTCCAATAAAACCCCCGCATTGTCTGGATTT
The DNA here is from genome assembly GCA_026386805.1 of Phycisphaerae bacterium. Taxonomy (GTDB): domain Bacteria; phylum Planctomycetota; class Phycisphaerae; order Sedimentisphaerales; family Anaerobacaceae; genus PLanc-01. The sequence goes on from JAPLMX010000046.1 coordinate 11,429, forward strand.
CACTTGACTGGAAATCGTGGCGCCAGTATGATAGTTACGCAACGGAACAGTGAGTCATAGATAGTAAACGGTCAGTTCGGAGGGCTACGTCATGACCGGTAAAGCACAAATCCTCGCCAATCGGCCCACCCAGAGATTGCCGCGTCGCTCCGCTCCTCGCAAGGAGAGGACCGGACGAGGGGCCAATCATGCGAAACAAAGCCAATTTCCGGATGGCCGGGATGAAGGCTAACTGCTGCCCAGGAAAACGGTTATGACGATTCTGCTCGATTTGCCGGTTGTGAAAAACAAAGCCAATTTCGAGGGCCGGCCCAGCCCGGCTGCGTGTCCTTCGTGGTTTCAGGGTCAGAGTGCTCCCGAAAGGGAGAATGCCGTGTCTCTGCGGTACAGAGGCGACCCCAATCGTGCAAAACAAAGCCAATTCGTCGCCGACGGAATTCACTGTAACCTCTTTGCAGAAAAGGAGTTGTGCGAAATCCCTCTCGAAACAGGCCATGAGAAACAAAGCCAATTTCGGGGGCTGGCCCAGCCGGGCAGAAGGTGTGCACGGCAACACCCTGCCTGTGGCCAAACCGGTTTTTAACGTTTGGCGTTTCTCCATTTTCTGTCGCAAAAGGCTCGGCGGGTGCACCATATAACGAGAACGATAATTCTGGGAGTTCGGTAAGGTGTCTCATGACGGAAAATGACAAGTATTACGTCGAGCGATGTCTGGATGGCCATCCGGATGATTTTCGCCACCTGGTGCGGCGGTACCAGCCGGTCCTGTTGGCCCATTTGGCCGGCAAATTGGGCAATCGGGACCGGGCTGAGGAGGCCGCCCAGGAAACTTTGGTTCGGGCGTATTTCAAGATGGACAAGCTCAGGAAGCCTGAATCATTCTTCGCCTGGCTGCTCGGCATCGCCGATCTGGTGGCGAAAGAGCAGCAGCGAAAGGAGTCGATCCGCCGCCGGCGCGAGTCCGTCCGCGCCTTTGCCGAAGAGGCACCAGAGCCGGAACTCTCCCAGGATTTCGCTCTCGAAGCGGCGGTTGCAGCCCTGCCCGAGGCGTATCGAACGGTGATCCTGCTGCGATACTACGGCGGACTATTGTGTGCCGGGATCGCCGAGCAGCTCGATATGCCTCTGGGCACGGTTACGAAGACGCTATCGCGGGCCTATGCCCTGCTGCGGGACTCCCTGCAGCGGCAGACAGGAAGTGAGGTGCAGCAATGAACTGCGCAGAATGCAGAGAACTGTTGGTTGTGGGTCTTGAGGGGCTGCTGGACGATACGCAAAAGCAGGCCGTCGTAGACCATCTCAAGACGTGCAAGGCCTGTCGGGCGGAGTTCAAGGGCTTGCAGACCCTGCGACAACGCTTAGTCGGCAACGGCAAAGCGCTGGCCCAGAGCAGCCTGGAAGACGAAGTCATGAACCGAATCATTCGTGAACAGAACGTAAGGCTCAAATCGGCCGCCCAAGCCGGAGTGGGCCTTCATCTCAGGAGACTGATTATGAAAAGCTCAGCGACAAAGATGGCAGTGGCGGCGGCGGTCGTGCTGGCCGCGATCGGCGGAACCTTCTTGTGGACGGGCACCAAGTCGGGCGTGGCCCTGGCCGACGTGCTGGCAAAAGTCGAGCAGATCCAGGCCTTCATGTACAAGGCGACCATGCACGTGAAAGGCTCCACGCCGGGAATGCCGCCCGGCGGGATGGACATGGAGATGACCATGCTGATTGCGAACGAGTATGGGATGAAGATGGAGATGAGCTCGTCCGATCCCAGGCTCGGCCAGGCCATGACCCAACAGATGTACATGCTGCCCCAGCAGAGAACGATCATGGTGCTGATGCCGAGCATGAAGAAGTATATGCGGATGGAGGTCGATGACGAGATGTTCGAGAAGAAGAGGAAGGAGAACAACGATCCGCGCCTGATGCTCAAGAAGATTCTGGAATGTCAGTACACCGATCTGGGCAAGACCACGCTCGACGGGATCGAGGTGCAGGGATTCCAGACCACCGATCCGGCGTACGCCGGTGGCATGGGCGACGTCGATGTCAAGGTGTGGGTGAATATGAAGACCGAGCTGCCAGTCCGTGTGGACATGAAGATCAAGATGAATGAGCAGATGGAGATGGAGGGCACCCTGCACGACTTCCAATGGGATGTCCCGGTCAGTGCGGCCGAGTTCGATCCGGTGATTCCGGCGGACTTCACCGCCGGTCCCGGCGACGGTATGAAGATGCCGGCCATGACCGAGGGGACGGCGATTGGGGGATTGAAGCTCTGTGCCGAGTCCGCCGGCAAGTACCCGGAGGGCCTGGATCTGATGACTCTGATGCAGATGCCGCAGAGCTTCAAAGACAGCCAAACGCAGGCGGCACAGCAGATCGGGAAAGATCTCGCTGAGGCGAAGACCGCAGAGAAGCGGACCAAGAAGATGGATGAGCAGGTCAAGAAGATGATAGATGCCATGATGCCCCTGCAGTCGCTCGGCGGCTTCTACATGACCTTGGTGCAGGAGAAGAAGGAGCCGGCCTACTACGGCAGAGTCGTGAAGCCCGGCGACGCGGCCCAGGTCCTGCTGCGGTGGAAGACGGCGGAGAACGAGTACCGCGTCATCTTCGGCGACCTCCACGCGATCACGGTCGATGCTGACACGCTGGCCAAGCTCGAAGCCGCCCTGCCCAAGTAGAGCGGGTCTTTGACAATCTGTGGATTCAGGCCGGGACGGCGGAGCCCGGCCTTTTTGTTGCGCGGACGGTTTTCCCACCGATAGAATGCCAGAGAGTCAGGTTCTTCAGTAATGCGCGCCCAATAGGACCCTCTATGACTACAGAGCGCTCCGAGGTTGCAGCCGAGCCTTGGATTCAAGGAATCGTTTCAAGAAAGCGGTCCGGAATTGTCCGACAGTCGATTCGAAGAGCTGGTGAACGCCCATGGCCGGCACGTTCTGAACGTTGCCCTGCGGATTGTGGGCGATGCCGAGTTGGCCAAAGACGTATATCAGGAGGTCTTTCTGGCCATCTGGCAGCGTTGGCATTCGTACGACGGCGCCGTCAATTGGGGTCCGTATCTCTACCGGGTGACCGTGCGCAAAGCGCTGGAGCTAGCCCGGGCCCGGCGCTTCGTGCCGGCGTCCCTGGAGGATTATGAGCCTCCGGGTACGGGGGCCGACCCGGATGCGGGCCTGAGGCTTGATGAGATCCAGCAGAAACTCACGCGATCCTTGGACAAGCTGCCGAAGCACCAGGCCGAAGTGTTCATCCTGTCCTGGATCGAAGGTCTGGATCATGCGGCCATCGCCGAGATTCTGGGTTGTTCGCGGAACAGTGTTCGTGTGTTGTTGCATCGGGCCGTCAAAGAGCTGGCCCGCGAGATGAGCGAGTACCTGAGCTGAATACGACAGGTGAAATATGAATAGCCATGAGTTTATGAAGGATCAATTCGTCAGTTTCGTGCTCGGCGAATTGCCCGAGCCGCAGCGGTCCGAAGTCCGTGCCCATGTGAATCAGTGCGATCGGTGCCGGGCCGAACTGCGGCAGCTCGAGCAATTGCTCGCCTGTGCCGGACGACGCAGGAGCCTGTCGGCGGAGGAATCGCTCCAGAAATCGGCCAGGAGTCATCTTTTGGCCACGATGCGCCATGAGAAAGAAATGGAGACCACGGCCCGGCCGGACATTCGGCGGGTCTTTGCATGGAGAAGAAACATGACAAGCTTGAATGTGAAAATCACGCTGGCGGCGGCCGCGATCCTCATGGTGGCCATCGTTGGAGGGCCTTCCCTGGTGGGTACGTTCCTCGGCGGCTCGATCACGTTTGCCGAGGTCATCCAGCCGATCCTCCACGCGCGGACCGTTGCCGTGGACACGATCCTCGGCAACGATGAAGCTGGCCCGGCGATCCACGACGTGGTGAAGGGGTCCAGAATCCGCCGGACCATGTCCAACATGAGTAATGTCGCGATCATCGACTTGGATAGCGGCCGGATGCTCACGCTGGACCCCCAGCAGAATGCCGCCGCCTATGTCGACATCCAGGGGCCGGTCCAGGAAGGAACCAGAAGCTATCTGGGCCTGGTCCGCGAGATCGTGACCCGCTTGGACGGCCGCTCCGACCTGCCGGTGAAGCAGCTCGGCCGGCGGGCGATTGACGGCCGGGAAGCTCTCGGCCTGGAAGTCCGCGAAGCAGAGACGCAATTGACGATCTGGGCCGATCCAGAGACGGCCTTGCCGGTACGTATCGAGGTGCAGCAGGGACAGTCCTTTACCATTCTCAAGAATATCGAGTTTGATGTGCCGGTCGAGGATTCTCTGGTCAGCATGGACGTGCCGGCCGGGTATACGCTGCACGAGACCACGCTCGATATGCGTGAGTTCTCCGAACAGGACTTTATCGAAACCCTGCGTCTCTGGGCGCAGCTTGCACTCGACGGCAAGTTCCCGGACAGTCTGCGGCTGGAAGACCTGATGAGCCAGATGCGCCGGATCGGAGAGGAGATCGGACGCTTGGACATTCCGGGTGAGCAGAGGATGCAGCTCGGCCTGAGACTGTGGCGCGGATACACGTTCTTCCACATCGTGGCACACAACGGCGCCTATCACTACGCCGGCCAGGGGGCGAGACTGGGCGAGGCCGGGAGACCCGTCTTTTGGTACCAGCCGCAGGGCTCCGCGACCTGGCGGGTCATCTACGCCGATCTGAGCACGGCCGACGCCGTCGCAGAAGACCTGCCAAAATAACTGTCAACCACATATCCGTGGCAAATGTACAGGCCGGGCAACGGAGCCCGGCCCTTTCTGCCCTTGGAGAAGGTGTGCACGGCACACCCTACCGGACGAGGGAGTTGAGGTATTCTTCCAGGTTCGTGTAGCCGTCGTTGTTGTGGTCCCGGGAGCCGTCGGCGGGGTCGTTCGGATTGAGGCTGTGGGCGGTTTCCCACTGATCCGGCATGCCGTCACGGTCGCTGTCCTGCGGCGCGGGCAGGGTCTGGAGCGTCGGCCAGCCCCCGACTTGATCTTGCGAGTTGATCAGCCGGCCCTTGTGCTGGCGGATGTCGTTGATGACTCGATCATCTACGGCGTCATGCTTGAACGAGGCACCGGCACGAGCGAGCACCTGTTCGTAGGCGTTTTGGGCCGATTGGGTTACCGGGGCATTATCTCCGAGGTTGGGTGAATCGGCCTTCCAATCGGCCAGCGTGCCGGCGTACTTGTAGCTGGAGTCTGGGCCCAGCCACCGCTTGAAGTCCAGAGCGGCGTAGTTGTCCCCGGTCCAATCGTCGTGGCTTTCGAAGATGTTGCCGGCCATGAAGCCGCGGGCGGCGTGGGGCAGGCCGCCTTTCATCGCGATGGGCAGCCGTTGCGGATCGGTCTCGGGGCCGGGACGCCAGTAGTTGTTTACGGCGTTGATGAAGTGGTCGCAGAAATTCGCCGTACCGCTCCAGTTGTAGATGACGTTGTTGCGGAAATCGACAATCGTCAGCGGGTCGCCTTCCTTCGCGCTGCCAAGCGTGGGATGGCGGTCGCGGCAGGTCGTGAAGAGGTTGTGGTGCAGCGTGAGCGGGCCGCTGAGGTCGCGGTAGGAGGCGCACATCGCGTGCGGCCCCTTCTCATGGATGCTGTCGTTCAGGGCCTCGCTGAAGATGCACCATTGGACCGTCACATTCTTGCCCCGCCGGAGGTCCTGTGTGCCGTCGATGGCCCAGCTCAGCGACACGTGGTCCAGGATCACGTCCGCGATGTCGTCGGTGGTCAACGTGTCGTAGCCGCCGGGCTTCTTGTTCTTATCGCCCAGACGCAGGCGGATGTACCGGATGATGAGGTCGTGACACTCCTTCAGGCTGACCGTCTGGTCCCGCAGAGTGATCCCGTCGCCCGGAGCGGTCTGGCCCGCGATGGTCAAACAGGATTGCTTGATCCGAAGCTCCGATTTCGACTGGATTGTGCCGGAGACATCGAAGACGATGGTGCGCGGCCCCGCCGCGGTCTTGATGCCGTAGCGTAGCGACCCCAGCTCATCGTCATTGAGGTTCGTCACGTGGTAGACATCGCCGCCCCGGCCGCCCAGGGCGAACCGCCCGAACCCCTCCGCCCCCGGGAACGCCAACGGCCGTTGCGTGCTTTGCCCCTCGACGGTGGAAGCGGCCGCCATTGACAGACTCAGCAGGATGACGATTCGTGTTGTGACAGAGCCAGCCATATTTTTCTCCTGTGCCAGAATCATATTCATCCTATCACAGCCCAGAGCGTGTGCACAGACGCTCGACGACCAATCCGCAATATGCGATTGTCATGCTGAGCGAAGCGAAGCATCTGGGCATCTCAGGAAGAGCCCCTATCACATCGAGTCCACGTACACATCCCCGGCCAGATCCTTCGCTGCCGCTCAGGATGACAGAAGGAGGCCATAGGCATGGCACAATTCGATAGACCCAAAGGCGACCATCGGTTGTTATATTGTCGAACGGACGTTTACGGGTACCCGATGAGCCGGCTTATGGAAGACAAGCTGCTTGTGCTGCGATGTCAGCGGGGGAGCCGCGAGGCTCTGACGCGGATCTATGAGAAGTACAAGGCGGATTTGCTGCTGCTGGCCATGAGTCTGCTCAACGACAAGACCGCGGCGGAGGATGTCGTGCACGATGTGTTCCTGTCTTTCGTCCGGCATCTGGACGACTTTCGGCTGACTGGCAGCCTTAAAGGGTATCTGTTGACCTGCGCCGCCAATCACGCCCGCAACTGGAACAAGGCCGAGCGGGTGCGTAGCAGGGCACTGGGGAACGCCACGAACACAGACCCAGCCGTCGTTGACGTGTCGCGGCCATCCCCGACGCGCAGCGGCGCTGCGGGCTTGGCACGCCGTTTCGAGGGCGTCCCGCTCTCGAAACGCGGGCAGGACGCCCGCGACACGGACGAGGGGCCGCTGGAGACACTGGTCTGCAACGAACAGCTTGAAACGCTCAGCGGGGCGCTGGCCGAGTTGCCGTTCGAGCAGCGGGAGATCCTGATGCTGCATCTGCACGGGCAGATGACCTTCCGGGCGATTGCCCAGGCCCGGCAGATTTCCACGAATACGGCCAAGAGCCGCTACCGGTACGGAATCGACAAACTGCGGAGCATTCTCGATGGCAAGGTGAGCTAATGCGACCAGCAGACGACATAAAACGGTTGATCGATAAAGCGCAGATGAGATCGTCCTGGCAGGTCGATCGCAGGATTCTCGGCGACACCCTGGAGGACTTGGAGAAGCGCCGGACGGACCGGCTGACGCGCCGGCCCAGCGTGTGGAGAAGAGTCATGAGAACCCGAACCGCAAAACTGGCCGCGGCGGCCGTGATCGTCGCGGCGATCCTCCTTAGTATACCCCATGTCAATGACAACGTGGTGAAGGCCGTCGAATTCGAAGAAATCACTCAAGCCATGCAGCACGTCCCCTGGATGCACGCCGTGACGGCGGGATTCCAGCCTCTGGCGAGTGGCCCCGCCGAGCAATGGATTGGCTTTGAAACGAAGATCTCCGCCAACAAGTCGGCGGATGGAACGGCCCGCTTCATGAGCGAAAGGGACCATCAACAATTCGATTACGATCCTCATAGCAAGACAATCACCGCTCGTTATCTGGAGGCGCTCCCAATCGACATGACTTCGCCGGCGGCGATGCTCACGGCGATCCACAAGGTGGCGGAGCAGCAGGGGGCCCAAATCGACGTCACCATGGGAACTTACCAGGGCCACAAGGCCCAAATCCAGAGCTTCACGTTGTCCAGCCTGGAGGGACTGGGGGCCAAGCAATCGGCGACCCTCTATATCGATCCCGAGACCAAGCTGCTGTATTGTGGGGAAGTGAAAGCCATCGATGCCGAGGGCAAGGTGGTCACCGCGGGGACGATTACGTTTGACTATCCGTCCTCCGGTCCGCAGAGCATCTACGATCTCGGCGTCCCGCGCGACGCGCAGATCGAGGGCAATGCGCCTGGGGCCAGCATTCAGTCCTTGCTCAATCAGTACGAACGGGCCCGAGCGGAGGCCACGGGCCAGTACATCGCCGTCCTGGCGATACACGAGGTACCCTCCCGCTTGGGCGACGATACGGCGACCATCGTAGAGGTAGACTTCAAATCGGGCCGCCAGCGGCGCTGGGAGAGTCATTCAGTCTTCCACGGGAGGGAGAGTGCGGAAGTCCGCGCGCAATACCGCCAGCAGATGGGCGATTCGTTCGACTCGCTGCTCGCCTGGACAGGCCGGCACTACGATAGTTCAGACAACTACCTCTCCATCATGTGCTATGACGGCCAGTATTACGCCTCGGTCCAGCGGGATAGCAAAGGGGTCTGGGGCAAGCTGAAGAAGGAATACTCGCCGGGGGGTTCGATTCGAATGTGACGCTCTCTCGTCAGACCTAGCCCCCAATTGACCCTGCGGCCCGAATCATCGAGGATGACTACGCCCGGCAAAACGGCTGGATCTACCTGGAGATACTGAAGCAGGGGCTGGTGTCGTCCACTTCGTGGGTGCCGCTGCCCGTCCGATTCCTCTACTATCTCGATCCTGCCCGGGGTTACTTGTGCCGGCGCCAGGTGATGGAACAGCGGCGGGACGCCTCTTGGCAGAAGGACAAGAACTGGCTGGCCGGCGTCGATCCCAAGAAGGTGCCCCAAGACTCCACCACCGTCACCGACATCCCCGAGGTCGCCCAAGCTCCCAATGGCCATTGGTACCCACAGACCATCATCCAATCGGAGAGTGGCTTCAGCCGGGACAAGAAGCCGGTCAAGGAGACGAGGATCACGCAAGTCTACTTGCAGGTTCCACCCCAATTCCCCGACGGGATCTTCGACGTGGACAAGCTGCCAGGCCAGTGATTCGGCTTTGACAGCAACGACAACGAGGCCGGGATGGTGGAGCCCGGCCCTTTTCTTGCGCGATTACCAACCGTCACGATCCTCCGATGCCAAGTCCGGCAGCGCATGCCGCACATCCCGCGACCATGGGGTGAGATTGCTTCGTCGCTGGGCTCCTCGCAATGACATGAAGAGGCACAGCATGTCATTGCGAGCGGAGCGAAGCAATCTCAGCCCCGCGACTTTTGACGTGCGTGAGAGTTGCGCGGGCGGGGGCTGGGCGTCTATAATGGTGAAGTTCTGAGGCACGAACTGAAACAAGGAGCCTGGATTGAGTGATCGACACACAGAGCTGCTCGAGCTGCTGGACAAGTTTGGGGCGGGTCTTCATGCCCTGCTGACCAGGCTCACCTTGCGCGAGGACGTGGCGGAGGAGCTGATGCAGGAGTTGTTCCTGAAGCTCCACGGCACGAAGGACCAGGGCCGGATCGAATGCTGGTACGCCTACGCCCGTCGCACGGCGATCAATCTCGCCTTCGACTGGCGGCGCCGGCAGGCGACCCGCCGGGCCTGCTCGCTCGACGATCTGTCGGAACGTGCCTCAGAAACCGATGGTCCGTTGGGCAAGCTCATCTCGGCCGAAGAGCTGGAGCAGGTCCTGGCCGCCGTCGGCCGGCTCCACGGCGCCTCGCGCGAGGTTTTTGTCATGCGGTACATCCAGCAGAGTTCGTATGAAGAAATCGCCGAGCAGATCGGCAAGACCGTGCATCAGGCGCGGGCATTGTGTTTTCGAGCGATGAGCACGTTACGGGACATGCTCGGATGCGATCCCTCACCGGCGGATGGAAAGGAGGTTCAGCATGTCACAGATGAATGATGCGGAACTTTGCCGCCGACTCAACGTGCTCGCTGACGTGCAGCCGTCGGCCCAGGCGACCAGCCGGGCGATGGATCGCATCCGCCAGACGCTCATGGACTCCAACAGATTTGTGGCTCGCAAGAGCCTCGGGAGAATTGTTATGAACAGCAAGTGGGCCAAATTAGCCGCCGCGGCGGTAATTGTCATCGCGGCCCTGATCGGGCTGCAATTCATCGGCGGCTCCACCGTTACGTTTGCCCAGGTCATCCAACCGATCCTCAACGCCAATACGGCGATCCTCGATATCGTCATCGGGGCGGATGACCCGAATACGCCGGTCATCCACGACATGGTCATGGGCTCGCGAATCCGCCGGACGATGTCCAACGTGCAGGACGTCGTCAGCATCATCGATCTCCAGAGCAGCAAGATCCTGACCCTGACCGAGACCAAGAAGGAGGCGGCCTACATCGATCTCAAGGGGCTGCCGTCGATGCCCAATTACATGGACCAGCTCCGGAACGTCATCGCCCAGCTTCAGGACAGTCCCCATTTCGTCGTGGAGGAGCTCGGCACGCGGGATATCGATGGCCGCAAGGCGGTTGGGTTCTTAGCCAGGCACCCGCGGTCGGAGATCACCATCTGGGCCGACGCCAAGACCGGCTTGCCAATTCGCATCGACCAGAAAGACGGCCAAATGCTCGTGATCGCCAAGAACCTGCAGTTCGATGCCCCGATGGAGGAGTCGCAGTTCAGCATGGAGGTCCCCGAAGGCTACAAGCTCCAGCAAATGGAACTGGATCTGTTCAGTGCGACCGAGGCGGACTTCGTCGAGGGTCTGCGGATCATGGCCGAGAAGTTCGGGGATGGGCAATTCCCCGACGGCGTGGCGGTCGAAGACTATCTCAAGCAAGTTCCGAGCATCACGAAGAAGTGCGAGCAGCTCAAACTTTCCGATGAAGAGCAACTCGTGCTGGGCAAGAAGATGCAACAGTACCTGCTGTTCACCCGCTTCTTCAAGGGCGACGGCAAGTGGTACTATCGCGGCAAGGGCGTGAAGCTCGGTGAGGCCGAGAAGGCGATCTTCTGGTACCGGCCGCGAGACTCGAAGACCTATCGCGTGGTCTACGGCGACCTGCACGTCGCGGATGTGGCCCCGGAGAATCTGCCAGAGCCGCTGGCGACGGACGATGTCCCCCCGGCGAGCGTCGGCTACCAGCAGTGGTCCAAGCCCGACTTTGTCGGAAGCCAGGAGGACCTCTGGCGGATCACGGCGTCGGAGATCGTCGCCCAGTCTGACGTCACGCTGACAAAGGGTCCGCAAGGCGTCTCGGTCATGCCGATCTCGCTGCCCTACACAACGGCCGTTCTGACCTCCGTCTCGATTGGCGATGCGGCGGTGCCTTTCGAGCCGGCGGGTGCGGGCCAGTTCAAGCTGCGATTGCCTCTGGAGAAGCTGCTGGCGGGTCAGACGAAGGTCACCTGCAAATGGACGGTGCCGCTCGCCGATCTTGAAAAGGCAGTGTACGGCTATCAGGCGATGCTAAAGGCCCTGGTCCCGGTCGTCTCCTACAAGCTGACGGTCGCCCTGGACCCGGATAGCGGCTTGGAGTCGGCCAAGGACCCCACGCAGTTGTCGTGGGTACCGTTCAGCATTGGGAACCCCCCGGAACCCAAAGCTGAGTTCGGCTCCTGCGGCATCGCCGTTCAGAAACGCAAGTAAACGCGACCATCGAACCACTCCCAGGCCGGGGAGGCATTGTCAAGTATGTGACTTCTGATTTCTCAAGAGGAACAATGAGCCATATTTTGAGATTCACCATCTTGATGCGCGGGGAGGACATCATCCGAAGAACCTCGTCGTTGTCTGCGGGAATTGCCATAATCAGTTTGAACACGCTGAGGTAGCACCTGAGTTCAATGGGGAGCAGTGGCTTATCGGAGTGTACTTCAACAAAACCCTGCATCAGGTGAGTCAGATCGTTCTAACTGCCAAGATGCCGAGCTTCTCCAAAGAACTATTCGTATGAACTGGCGGCGAGGCCCATAGTCGGGCGGGATGGAGAATGTCCCAGCGCGGACGCCTCATGGCCCCTCTTCCCGCACCGGGAGAGTGATTGCCAAAAGCAACGATATACGTGACTCACCACGCAAGGAGTTCTGATGGATAGGAGAATGTTTCTCAAGGCGACCGGGGCTGGCTTGGTGCATCCGGCCGGATTGCTGGCCCTCGGGCCAGCGCTGGTCCGGCAAGGGAATCGCCGGCTCAAGGACATCACGCCGGACGAACTGATGGAGCTTCTCGCCTGGGCCAAGATCGACGCGGGGAACGTCACGACTGCCGAAGACACGCAACGGGAACGCGGCAAACCCATTGCCAGCCTGCACCCGCAATACTGCTTCGAGTACCGAGAGGGGACGCCCGGCACCGGTATCGCAGAGATCATCTGGTTTCGCTATTGGTGGTGCGGTTACACAGACAGTGGCTGGGAGTGCGATGAGACTGATGGTTCCATCGAGATTGGCGACATCCGGACCCGTGACTGTCACCCAATTGCGAGTCCGGCGGAAATGGTCAAATGGTTTCTTGACCACGGTTTCAAGGTCTGGGGAATGAAGTAACTCATTGTCGTTCCTTGCCCCCCAGGGCACGCTGCCCCCCTTTTCTGGAGCCGGAGGGCACGGCCTTTACCCACGTAAATCGGCCGCGAATCCGGTGACTTCACAAGAGGCAAGTAGCCGCTGAAATCGCCGTGGTAATAGATCGCATAGACACCCGAACCTTCAAACACTTCACGCAGTGGCAGCGGCTCATCCGGCCCCCCAAGAAGAGTTTGAACAACACTCCGGGCCAAGTTTTCATAGTCCAACGGATCGTATGCTTGCATAACTCTGCACCTCGGAGCCGACAGTATCGCCGGTGATCTGACGTGAGTCAACCGTCTTGTTGTTGAAAGCGATCTGATGACATGCCGGACTTCGAATGCCCCATCGTTCCTTTGGCGATCCTGGGGCAAGAGGTTTGATCTTTGGGTGTCCAGTGAGTATCCTTGGGGTTCGACAAAAGTCCCTGAAATTTGAGAGTCACCGATGAGTCTGGAAAGGGTGTGCCGCATGCCTGTGTCGTTTAGAATCCATTTCGCCATGATGACAATCATCACGTTGGTATCCTGCGTAAGCGGAGCGGCGGCAGGGGCCGAAGTGAAGGTGGTCTTGCCGGAACGCGGGCACCCTTTTCTGGCGTGTACGGCGGAGGAATTGGGACGGCTGCGGCAGGCATATCGCGGGCAGGGGGCCCAGCGGGATATCGTTGCTGCGAGAGTGAAAGAGGCCGAGCGGTTTGTTGGCGAGGCGGTGGAGTTTCCGCCGCGAGGCGGGCAACATAACCAGTGGTACCAGTGCGACAAGTGCGAGGTGGCACTGAGGACCGTCGATGCGACCCATCATCAGTGTCCCAAGTGCGGGAAGGTGTACTCGGGGCCGCCCTATGACGACGTGATCTTCAGCCAGCAGCACGGCCGCAACCTCCAGCAGATGGTGACGGCTGCGTGGGCGTATGCCATCTCGGAGGACAAGCGATTCGCCGAGTATGCGGCCAAGGTCCTCTTGGGTTATGCCCAGCGGTACGAGCAGTATCCCTATCACAGTGCCTCCTTGGACGCCAAGAGCCGCTCCGGCGGGCACCTATTCGAGCAGACGTTGAATGAAGCGGCGGACCTCTCCAACGAGATCGGACCGGCGTATGACCTGATCCATGATTCCGGGGTGCTCTCGGCGGCAGATCACAAAGCGATTCGCGAGGGTCTGCTGCTGCCGATCCTGCGGAACATCGACAAGAACAAGACCGGCAAGAACAACTGGCAGACCTGGCACGACACCGCCATGATCTGGGGCGGGGCCCTGGTCTGGGACCCGGCCTGGGTCCAGAAGGCGATCAGCGACCCGCAGAACGGTTTTCTCTACCAGATGGGCGTTTCGGTGTCCAAAGAAGGGATGTGGTACGAGAATAGCTGGGGCTATCACTTCTACACGCTCCAAGCCCTCATCAACATCGCCGAGACGGCCCGGCGGCTGGACATCGATCTCTGGTCGAACGAACGACTCAAGAAGATGTTCACGCTGCCGGTCTACTACACGATGGCGGATGGGATGCTGCCGCGATTCGGGGACGACGTGAGCTCCTCCGCCCGGCGGGTGGGCCGCCTGTTCGAGCCGGCATATCATGCGTACCAAGACCCGCAGATCCTGGCCCTTCTGGGCGACAGAGCGAATTTCGAAAGCCTTCTCTTGGGCCGGACCGCACAACCGACGGCGAAACCACCGGTCTTAGAGAGCATGGTGTTTGAGGACGCGGGGCACGCGATCCTCAGGACCAAGGGCGAAGCCGGGCTGACCGCCGCCATGACGTTCGGTCCCTACGGCGGTTTTCACGGGCATTTCGATAAGCTGAGTTTCGTGTTCTTCGGCTTCGCGAAGGAGCTGGGCGTCGATCCCGGCCGGGCCCGCAGCCAGGCGTACCGCCTGCCCATCCACAGCAACTGGTACAAGGCGACGATCTCGCACAACGCCGTGCTGGTCGATAAACAGAGCCAAAAGCCTGCGGCCGGCAAGCTGCTGCGGTTCGAGCCGAAGGCCGACTACACCGTGGCGGCAGCGGCCTGCGACGACGCGTATCCCGGCGTGAAACACACGCGTTGGCTCGTCATGACCGGCGCCTACCTGCTCGTCGTCGACACGCTGCAGTCGGACAAGAACCATCGATTCGACTGGCTGTATCACAGCAGGGGCGAACGGGTGGTTTGCAGCACGGCCCGGGACAGCGTGAGTCTGGCCGGTGAGATCCCGGGCGGCGAGTACACCCGCAACACCAGGCGGGGCACGACCGGCGAGGCCATCCGGGCGCAATTCGAGAGCGTAGGTATCGCGACGCATGCCACGATAGCGGCCTGCGAAGGCACTGTGGTGACTATCGGCGACGGCGTAGGTGGGTCGGTTGACGACCGGGTGCCGATGATGATGATCGGCAGAGAGGGCCGAGAGGTCTCCTTCGCGGCGGTCTTGGAGCCGGTGCGTACGGGCGGCAGCCCGCAGGTCTCCGGCGTTCGGCTGGCCGCCACCGAAGAAGGCGTGACGATCATGGTGGAATCCGGCTCCCACATGGACCGAGTGACGATTCAGCCGGATAACAGAGTCTCGGTGGCACTGGCCCAATAGTCCAAGACGGGGCACGGAAGACGGATTGGGGCGAGCCGGAAAAAGGAAAGGCTGCGGCCTGATAAGCCGCAGCCCTTTTTGATACAGATACTACGAGTACTTCTTGCTTACATTCGCTTACAGTGACTTGCGTACACGCAGCCAGGAAACCAACCCTGCACCCATGCTGGCGAGCAGGATCGCACCCGGAGCCGGAACTACCGGCGGCGTCTGGCCGTCATCATACGTATACGTCCACGCATAGGTCCCCGTTACGGACAACTCGGAGTTCTTCACCGTGTCGTTCGTGTTCGCGGGGTAATCCGACAACTGGACCTGTATGTAGGACCCGGTGGTCCCCGTCAACGTCGCCAAGGTAGTGGCGTTAGTCACGATAAACGCCGTCGTGCTGTCCCCAACCGTCCCGCCCGGATTCAGATACGCGGGCGGAGTGATGGCCGTCCAAGGACCAGTAGTGCTGGGCCCGCTGAATACGTAGTCAATCTCCGGAGGATTATCATACAGCATGTACCCGTAGTGGGAGATACCATTGGCCAAAATCGTCAGCGTAGCGCCGGTGATCTGTGTCGCAAGCGTGTAGGTACCACCCGCGGGCAAAAGATACGGAGCCGCCGTGGCATCCGGTGCGGCCGGCGCCGCGGACGCAGTATACGGCTGGGACCATGTGATCGTCGGGAGGCTCTTGTTGAAGCCGGAGGACACGATGCTGTCCGCCGGGGTAAGAACCCCGTTTGACAAGGGTACAGTTATAGGACTCGCGAATGCAGCCGTACTCATGGTGAGCAAGACACCCGCCATCAGACATAATGCAACTATTCTCTTCATCTTCCACTTCTCCTTTCTACAAACCTATTTCGTGGTGCCATCCGTCCGTTCACCCCCCACGGCCCGGAATAGCGCCGCGCGAATGAGCGAGCGAACCACACCATTGTTATGTCACTCCTCCCAAGAGTTTTCGCTCTTGTCTCACCTCCTTTCTCGGTGACATCCAGATGGCTGTTTGGATGGAACAACCATAACCCTTCCTTGGATTCCTCGACAAGGAACCTCCTTATTGTACTTTCGCACTTACCTCTCCCGGCCATACAGAGACCGGCTACCACGAATCGTACGCACAAACGCACGCCTGCCCAGGAACATCGTGTAATCCCATAGTCAGTGCGAAACCTCCTCCATGAGGTTCTGTCATTCTACGATATTCCCGGCCCGTTGTCAACATGTATGAACATTTTATTCGCCGGAAAAAACCGCATTATTTTGCCAAAAACGCCCATTTTTCCTCGCAAGGCAAAAAAAATGGAAATATAGGCACTCCAGCGGCGATTAATCCTGCCGACGATGCCCCGTAGTCCACGGGGGGATCGACCTGCCCCCTGCTGACACGGGGGCACTGCCCGCCCGGTCCCGCGCGACGCGTGTCACGCATCAAGCCGTGGCAGGCGCTTCGGATCAGCTCCACAGCCGGTCGTTGGAGTCGCGGGAGTTCCATTCGTCCGTCGGGCCGAAGCACTCCTCGCCTCGCGCCAGGTGCTGTTTGACGACTTCAAGGTTCAACTCGACCCCCAGGCCCGGCGTCTCCGGAACACGGACGAGGCCCTTCTGGTTGAGCGGTTTCTCGACACCCGTGACCAGGTCCTCCCACCAGGGGACATCCACGCCGTGATGCTCCAGTGCCACAACGTTCTCGGTGGCCGCGGCACAATGAACGTTCGCCAGGAATGAGATGGGCGAGCCGGCAAAGTGCATGGCCATCGGGACCCCGCGCTCCTGGGCATAGTCGCCGATCCTCTTGGTCTCCAGGATGCCGCCGGCCGTGGCCAAGTCCGGCTGGATCATGTCCACCGCACGCTGGTCGATCAGCTCCTTGAACCCGCTGAGACAGTAGATGTCCTCGCCGGTCAAGGTGGGGACGTTGATCGCACTGGTGATCTCCTTGAGCATCTCGGTGTATTGCCAGGGCACCATATCCTCCAGCCAGGCCATCTGGTAAGGCTCCAGGGCCTTGCCCAGCCGGATGCAGCTATTGACATCCACCTGCCCGAAATGGTCGGCGGCCAGTGGGATCTCATTGCCGACCTCCTTGCGGACCTGGGCCACGTACTCAGCCAGCATGGCGATCCCCTTATCCGTAAGTTGAATCCGGGTAAAGGGATGCATCGTGGTCCGATACCGCTCCCCGTCGGCGACCGGCGGTCGGCTCAAGGCCCCGGGGACGTTGCGGATCAGGTTGATTCCCAGGTCCATTTTGAGGAAAGAGAAGCCCATCTTCATCCGCTCTTTGAGTTTCTCTGCGAACCTGTCCTTGTCCCTCACCGAGGGAGTGTCGGCATACAGGCGGACGCGGTCCCGGTACTTGCCGCCCAGCATCCGGTAGACGGGGACGCCGTAAGCCTTGCCCGCCAGGTCCCACAGGGCCATCTCGACGCCGGAGACGCCGCCGCCCTGCCGGCCGTGGTAGCCGAATTGCCGAATCGCCTTGAAAATCCGCTCGACGTCACAGGGATTCTCGCCGAGCAGCCTGCTCTTGAGCATCAGGGCGTACCGCTTGCTGGCGCCATCGCGGACCTCGCCGTAGCCGCAAATGCCCTGGTTGGTATCGATCCGGATCAAGGGCACCCGCATGGGGGCCCCCGTGATAACCGCCACACGCAGATCGGTAATCCGCAGTTGCGAAGGCTGCGAGGCCCGGCTGACACCCTGGGTGGCGCAGGCCACCTGCTCCTCGATGGGCAGGCCCAGAATACCGGCAAGACTCAGCCCGCCCAACCCGAGGCCCTTAAGTAAAGCACGACGAGACCAGTCCGACTGTGGTTGTTTCTTCATGATGACCGTCCCTCAGTGACTCATAGCCCCAGGCAGGAAATTTCGAAATCCGAATGTCGAAATCCGAAACAAATCCCAATGACCGAAATCCAAATGTCCCAAACGGCCTCAAGCCGGCGACAGCGTTTCGGTCCTTCGAATTTCGAATCTGTTTCGGATTTCGAGCTTCTTGCGGGCATCACCAGCTTCGCTTTTCCAGCATTTCCTTGATTGCTTCCTTCGGCACGGGCAGGTCGTTCATGTTCTGTTCCAGCCACTTGAAGAAATCGTCCTTGATCTCCTTGGACCAGGCACCGTCGATCTGGCCGGGGGTGTACTTTCCTTCCTTGAGCCGCTGATGACCGAACCGGTCGCGCAGCACGGTCGCCTCGCCGGTCCGGACGACCTTCTCGGCCAGGTGGGCCGGGATGAACAGAACGCCTTCCCGCTTGGCCAAAACCACGTCCCCCGGCAGGCAGATCGCCCGGCCGATCCGAATCGGCACGTTGATGCCGGTCAGCATGACCTCCTGAATGAAGGACGGGTCCCACCCGCGCACGAAGGCATTGAACCCTTCGATCTCCGCCAGCCCCTCGATGTCGCGGACGCTGCCGTCAAAGATCACCCCGTTCCCGGATTTCGCAAAGATCGAGTTGCCGAGGTTATCACCGATCAGGGTGCCGTCGACGATCTTGCCCATGCCGTCCGCGACGTAGACGTCACCCTTCTGGAGCATGTCGATGGGCCAGGAGTTGGAGCCGCCGATCCGCCCCTCGGCCTTGCCGCCCTCGTCGATCATCTTCTTCACGTCGGGCCGGGTGGGCATGTACTGGGCCGTCAGCGCCCGCCCAACGACGGGCACGTCCTGATGGAGGATCTGCCAGCCGCCCTCGAACTGATTGCGGAAGCCCTCGTTCCGCAGAACGCCCCAGGCGTCCTCGATGGAGATATTCTTCATCCGCCGGAGAATGTCGTCGGAGACCTTGGGCCGGCCGTCCGGCGTCCGCTCCCCGGTCCACGTGGACGTGTAGAACTGCACGTGCTCGACGGCCGCCACGCTCACCTTGGGCGTGGCCGGCGCCCCGCCCAGCGCCAAGGCCGACAACAACGCAACGAGAATGACAACCCGGACCAGGTTCCCTCGCCCGGCCCTCGAAATGCAGGCACTCACGCTCATCTTCGCTCCTTTCACCCAAGAAAATGGTCTGTGACCGAAAACGCGTGACAAGCCGGCCCCTACCACCCGCCGCACCTGCGCCTTCGGCGTCCCCGGCCTGTCACCGGTCAACGAGCATTGTACCCGCGTGACGGCGAGGTGTGGAGTCCCTTGCGTCGAGAAAACCAGAAACTGCCAACCGCGCCGCGCGCCCTCTCAAGAAACGCATACTCCAAGTAGCAGCTTCAAAGCCCGTGTGGCTCCTCGGGTTCTTCACCTGGCGGGTACCCGAGTACCGGACGTGGTTCCCAACGACTCACGGATTCGTCGTTGGGCCGGCGCCGGGGCCCTCGGATTCCCTGCGCCTTCTATAGGTTTCCCCTCATGATGCCTCCCCGGTCATTCCCCTTTCTCAAGCGGATCTTGACGCACGGTTTGTTTCGCACGTGGGAGATGGCTTCGGAGGCCGGCCCAACCTCGCAACGCACAGCGCACAGCGCGGGAGGCCGACGAAGACGGGGGAGAATGTGAAATGGGCAGGTTTGCCCCCATTCCCCTCCACGCCCCCTGGAAATGGCACTATGCTTTTGGCCCTCAAACGGGTACAATGGATTATTGAAGTAAGGAGCATTTCCCTTGAATGCCTATGCACGATTCGCCTTAAGCCTGCTTGTTCCTCTCCTTCTTCCTGCGCTGACGCGGGGCCAAGCGCCTGGGGTCCTCATCAATGAATTCCTCGCCTCCAACCAGACGGCGAACAGGGATCCCGAGTTTGGAGAATTCTCTGACTGGATCGAACTGTACAACACCGACCCTGGAGCAATAGACCTGAGCGGCTACTACGTGACGGACGACCTGGATCAGCCGCACAAGTGGCGGGTCCCGGACGGAACCCTGATTCCTGGAATGGGCTTTCTTCTCTTGTGGGCCGACGGTCGCAATACCGGAGGCCACCTGAATTTCAAGCTGACCAAAGGAGGCGAGCAGCTCGGCCTGTACACGCCGGAGGGTGTGGTCGTGGATGCGCTGACCTTCGGCGCGCAGCAGGATGACATCTCGTACGGACGCCTGGGAAACGACCCGAATCAATGGAGCTTTTTCCGGCCCCCCAGCCCCGGAGCCGTCAATCACGCGCGCGACCGCGTAGGCATGACGCCCCCACCCCTGGTCTCCATGACCGGAGGATTCTACCACGGTAGTCAGGTGCTCTCCTTCCTGAATTCCCAGCAGATCGACATCTACTACTCCCTCGACGGCACCTCGCCGGACGACGGGGCCTTACGCTATCAGGCTCCGATTGCCCTGGCGGCCACCACCGCGGTCCGCGCCATCGGCTACGCCCGCGGCGGCGCCCCCAGTGAGGTGGTGACGCAGACCTATTTCATCGATGAGGCGATCCATCTTCCCGTTGTCTCGATTGTCACGGACCCGGCCAATTTCTTCAGCGACCAGCGCGGGATCTACGTGACCGGCACGAATGGAGCGGGAGGCTACTGTGACAATGCCATCCGCAATCTGAAACAGGATTGGGAACGGCCGGTGAACGTGGAACTGTACGAAATGGACGGAACTGTGGGGTTCAACCAGCGTGCCGGCGTGAAGATTTTCGGCGGTTGTTCGCGTACGCGCTTTCCGCAGAAATCCCTGGCCTTGTACGCACGCCAGGCGTACGGCAAGGGATCGTTTTCGTATCAACTGTTTCCCGACAAGAATATCGACCATTTTGAATCCTTCGCCCTGAGAAGTTCGGCCGACGATCAGGTAGCCACCATGTTCCGTGACGCCCTGTCACAATCGGTGTTGGTGGAATACATGGACGTTGACGTCCAGGCCTACCGTCCCGCGGTCCTCTTCCTCAACGGTCAGTACTGGGGCATCCACAATCTTCGCGAGAAGATCAGCGAGAACTATGTAGCCGAGAACTTCGGCATTGCTGCGGAGCAAGTGAATCTGCTGGAAGGCAGTGGCAGCGTGGTCGCCGGGACCGAGGGCGGCTACGCGGCGCTGGTGAACTATGCCAACACCCATAACATGGCCGATCCGGCTCAGTACGCGGTCGTCGCGGCTCAGATTGATATCGATCAATATATCGATTACCAGATCGGCCACATCTACCTGGCGGAGCGGGACTGGCCGGGCAACAATATCAAATTCTGGCGGGCCAACTCGGGGCCGCTGGCGCGGTGGCGCTGGATCAACTTCGACATGGACCAATGCTTCACGCCCGGCTGGATCAATGAGGACATGATCGCCAAAACGACGACCACCACGGGGCCGAGCTGGCCCAATCCGGAATGGTCCACCCGCTTATTCCGCAACCTCCTGCTGAATGAAGGCTTTCGCAATGAGTTCATCCAGCGGTATGCGTATCACATGAATACGACCTTCCGTCCCGACCGGCTGCTGGGATTCATCGATCGCTTCCAGGAGCGCCTGGCGCCCGAGATTCCGCGCCATATCACCAAATGGGGGGGAAAGAAAGACCCCGATGCCCTGGAGACCTGGATGAGTCCCACCTTCAACTCCGTGGCCCGCTGGCAGCAGAATGTCGACGAGCTGCGACTCTTTGCCGTGCTGCGGCCCGCCGCCACCACCCGCCATGTTCTCGACCACTTTGGGCTCCGTGGGACGTCTCAGCTCAGCCTCGCGCTGCATGTCCCGGACTCCGCCGTGCTGCAAATCAATGGCAAGGCACTCCCCGATGGATTCCAGGGACTCTACTTCAACGGTATTCCCCTCGTCGTACGCGCGACACCCGGGTTGGGGTATACCTTCTCGCATTGGGAAACCCGATCCCCGGTGGTCTCCTCGGAGAGCATTGTCTCCATGGGATCCGTCTGGAGGTACTCGGATATGGGTGTGGACCTCGGCACCGCCTGGCAACAAATCGGTTATGACGATGCGGCCTGGCCCGCCGGTCCGGCCCCACTCGGCTATGGCGCTGGGGACGAAGCCACGGTGGTCGGCTACGGTGGGGTGCCGAGCAACAAGCAGATCACCACCTATTTTCGTAAGTCGTTTACGCTGACGGAGGTCGCCCATTTCCGTTCGTTGTCGGTTTCGCTGCGGGTGAATGACGGGGCCGTGGCCTATCTGAATGGCCAGGAAATCGCACGCGTCAACATGCCCTCGGAACGCATTGTTTACGCGACACCGGCGTCTCTGGTGATTGCCGATGAAACCAGCTTCGCGCAGTCTCAAGTCTCTCCGGCTCACCTGAAGTCCGGTGTCAATACCTTGGCCGTAGAGGTCCATCAGGTCAGCAGCCGCAGCCCGGACATCAGCTTCGACTGTTCCTTGTCGGGCCAGACCCTGCCGGTGGTTCAAACGGGTCAGGTCGAGACACCGGAGATCGAGATCACGCCTTCCGGTGACACGCAACTCACCGCCTTTCTTGAGGCGACTTCCGGCGTCAGCCCTTGAATTACACGTTTACGCAGAACGCGGCTTCGCAGGGTCATCCCTCAAAGTAACAATTAGCGGCTCGGGGGTGTGGGGCAGGGATGATACAAGACGCTGCATCTTTCCATCTACATCCGCCCATCGAGAATCGTCTTTATTGTGGGGAGGAAACCGGGTTCGCACCTACACATTTCACATTCTGGCTGATTATGGAACGCGGTTGCCGGAAATAAGACTCGCGACGAGCTTAACCGCATGACGGTAGTGCGGGACTCCGGCGGAACCACTTTGGCCACCTACACCTACGATGCCCGCTCCCGGCGGACCGCTCTGACCTATACCAACGGGGCCTCCGCCGCTTACAGCTACGACACGGCCAGCCGGCTTTGGGAGTTTGACAATCAGACGAATAACGGGCAACATAAGTATGGGGCATTCCGATGGGGACAGCTTTCACCTTCTGGGCACGGTAGGAACAGACGGCCAGATCGAATGACTTGTCCGGAAATGGCAAATGCGGGAGTTCCCCATCCACGTAGCGTTTCTCCACCACGCCCAGGGGATAATCCGAGAGGAATTCCTCCCTAGCGGGCCCCAGCTCCTCCACCGACCCGATGCTTGTCCAGATGAACTCGTGGGCATTCTTTCGCGTTTGCTCCATGACCTCGGCGTATGCCTGGTGGATTCGTTCCCGAATGTCGTCTTGCGAGAAGCGGTAGAGAGGGTCCACCGAAATGACGCGCCCCCCTCTTCTCGTGAGCACGGCGTTGAATGAGGCTGGGCCGTCGCCGCACCCTAAGATCAGCCCGCCAAGATCGACGTCTGTCAAAGCGAACATCGCGACGTACTCATCAAACGACCTTCCCCACGGGACAACCTGGTTCAGCGTGAAGCTCATGGTGAGAAGCGCCTGCGCACCTTCGCCTCAGAAGATCCTGTCTGCAATGTACGTTGCGCCGCGGAAGACGTCAATGCCAAGAGCGGTGCAGAGGATGGCCCAGCGCAGCCCGTGAAGGCGCAGGTTCCGGCAGGTCAGGAAGAAGATGATGCCGGTGGCCGCCGCACCGGCCAGGTAGATTTCGGCGGCCTCGACGAAGAGCCGGCCGTAACCGTCGCCCAAGCCCAGGAATGCCTGGAAGCCTTTGGCCGCCAGTAATAGGACGACGATCGCCAGGGTGCCAAGGAGGATCGCTGCCGCGAGGATCCACTTTTTGTCCGCCGGGCCGGCCTCGATCAAACCTTGCAGGCCGATGCCGCTCAGGACGGCACACCAGACCATCGGGATGCTCAACCACAGGATGGGGCTGACGCCGAGCCAGGCGACCTTGCCCGCGTCGAGGAATGATCTACTGAATGCCAGCAGGAGACCCGTTGCGGCGATGAGCAGAATGCCGTAGCGGCGGGCCTTCCAGACCATTGCCAGACCGAGGGCCAGCGCCGCGAGGGGAACATGGTAGACGCCGAGCAAAACTGTGCTACGGCTGATGAAAGCCAGCGGGGCGATGAAGCCCGCCAAGTCCTGTGGGCGGACATTGACTTGGAGCGGGGCTACGAACAACCGCCGTCCGGCGGACAGGTAGAAGGACACCGCAATAACCGCAAACGGCAACAGCCATAGCGGCAGACTCAGCCATTTGCTTCGCGTCTTCCCGAGAACGGCGGCCGGGACAAACAGCCACGGCCCGCCGGCCGCAAGCAGACTCGCCGAAGGGTGGAATTTGCCCAAGCCGAGCAGGAAGGGTCCGAACCCGTATAGGAGACCCGCCAGAAGCGAGCCGGTGAACCCCGCCACCCAGCGACGGCTCAGGACGTATCCGCCGAGCGCGGCCACGCAAGCGCTGGCGGGCAGCAGCCAGTGCCAGCCCGCGAAGCCTTCGAAATGGGGCCGATACAAATAGACGGCGAACGCGGCATAGAAGATCGCGGCCACGAGGGGCCGGGCAATTGCGGATTTCGAATTGCGGATTGCGGACTGCAATCGAATCACTCTTTCAGCACGACCTGGCCGGCGCCGCGCGTGATGCGCCCGACGTTGTAGACTTTCTCGCCCGCTTGGATGAGCAGTCGCGCCGCCGCGTCGGCGAAGTCGGCCGCCACGATCACCACGTAGCCGATGCCCATGTTGAAGACGCGGAACATCTCGTCTTCCTCGACCGGGCCGGTCTTCTGCAGGAAGTCAAAAATCTTGTGCCGGGGCCAGCTCGATTTTTTCAGCACGGCGTTGCAGTCCGGGGGCAGAACGCGCGGGATGTTGCCGGGTAGGCCGTTGCCAGTGATGTGGGCCATGGCGTGGACGACCCGCTTGACCCTGTACTTGTGGATCAGCTTGAGGATCGAGCGGACATAGATCCGCGTCGGGGCCAACAGGGCATCGCCCAGCGTGCTGCCGTCCAGCTCATCGAGCACATCGGAGACCTTGAGCTTGGCGTGTTTGAAGCAGATGGCCCGCGCCAGGGCGTAGCCGTTGCTGTGCAGGCCGGAGGAACCCAGGCCCAGGATGATGTCGCCCGGGCGGACGTTCTTGCCCGTGATGATCCGGTCCTTCTCGACCACGCCGACGGCAAAACCCGCCATGTCGAAGTCGCCTTTGCGATAGGTGTCGGGCATCTCGGCGGTCTCACCGCCCAGCAGGGCGCAATCCGACTCGCGGCAGCCGGCGGCGACGCCTTTGACCATCTGGGCGACGAGAGCGGGTTCGAGCTTGTGCAGGGCCACGTAATCCAGGAAGAACAATGGCTCCGCGCCCATCACGAGCATGTCGTTGACGCTCATCGCCACCAAGTCGATACCCACGGTGTCGAACCTCTTGGCCTTGGCGGCCACCTGGACCTTGCTGCCCACGCCGTCGGTGCAGGCGACGAGGACCGGGTTGCGGTAGTTCTTCTTGAAGAGCTTCTCATCGTAGTCCAAGCGAAACAGTCCGGCGAATCCCCACGGCACATCGATCACACGCGGCCCGTAGGTGCTGGCCAGATGGGAATGAATCTGATCGACCATGACATCGTTGGCCTCGATGTCCACGCCGGACTGGGCGTAAGTAATGGGCTTACTCATTGGCGGTGGTGAATCCTTCAAACATGTAGAGTTGATAGCGTTCCATGCAGAATTTGCTCAGCGTGATATCGACGGGGATCGGGTATTTGCCGGACCAGCAGGCCGTGCAGAAGTGGTCCTTCGGCAGCGACGCACAGGACAGCATCCCTTCCAGCGAAAGGTAGCCGACACTGTCCACTTCGAGAAACTCCTTGATGTCCTGGAGTGTGCGGTTGTTGGCCAGCAGCTCTTCCTTGGTCGGGAAGTCCACACCGTAATAGCACGGGTACCGGATGGGCGGGCAGCTCACCCGCATGTGGATTTCGTTGGCCCCCGCCTCACGCAGGGCCCGGATCTTGCCGCGGGTCGTCGTGCCGCGCACGATGGAATCGTCCACCACGACGATCCGCTTGTCGTGGACGACCTCCTTGATAATGGCCAGCTTGAGCGTGACTTCGAGCTCCCGGAGCTTCTGGCCGGGCGAGATGAACGTCCGCCCGATGTAGTGGCTTCGGACCATGCCCATATCGAACGGAATATGCCCCTGCTCGGCGTAGCCGATCGCCGACGAGGTGCCGGAGTCCGGGATCGGAATCACCACGTCGGCCTGGGCCGGGTGCTCCTTGGCCAACTGGCGGCCGAGTTTCTTGCGGAATTCGTGCACGTTCTCGCCGAAAATGCGGGAGTTCTGCTTGGAGAAGTACACGTGCTCGAAGATGCAGTGGGCCGGGGTGATGCTCTCGGGCCGGACGAAGAACCGGCTGTGCAGTCCCTTCTTATCCAATCGCACGATCTCGCCTGGCTCGACCTCCCGAATGAACCTGGCCCCGATCGCGTCGATCGCGCAACTCTCGCTGGCGACGATGTAGCACCCCTCGGCCGTCTGACCGACGCACAGCGGCCGAATGCCGTATGGATCGCGGGCCGCCTCGATACGGTCGGAGAACAGAAAAACGAGCGAATAGGCGCCTTGGAGGTGATTGAGAACGTGCCCCAGCGGATCGGGCTTGCTCTGGTGAGTCGGCTTGGCCAGCAGATGAACGATGATCTCGGTGTCGTTGGTGGACTTGAAGATGCTGCCGTAGGCTTCATACTCATCCCGCAGCAGACGGGCGTTGATCAGGTTGCCGTTATGGGCGACCGCGACTTGCCCCCGGGAATACTCGGCCAGCAGCGGCTGACTATTCTCCACGCTGGAGGAGCCGGTCGTCGAATACCGCACGTGGCCGATGGCGATGGGGTTCCTCAGCTTCGCGAGAGTCTCCGACCCGTTGCGAAAGACCCGCATGACGGTGCCCATGCCCTTGTAGCAACGAATGGCCTCGCCGTCGCTGGAGGCGATCCCGGCCGACTCCTGCCCTCGATGCTGGAGGGCGTGCAGGCCGAAATAAGTCTTCTGCACCGCATCGGGGTCGCCAAAGATCCCGAACAGTCCGCACTCTTCCTTTTTCTCTGAAAAGACCTCGTACCCGTCACTATCCCAAATCGGCTCAGGCATGATTTTCACTGACCGCCAACTACAGAGACTATTTCGAGAAAGACGCCAAGGGTTCCCAAGCGCGGAATGTCGCGTTGGGGGTCCCGTCCACCCACCGAGGCTGTAGTCTATCCACTGGAAGGCGCCAAGTCAATTGACAACTCGGCGATCCGGCCGAAAGCACCCGCCCGGACTCGTTGCCCGCCGCAACGACCTCATCGACACAACAAGGGCCGAATACTTCTCTATCTCTTGGTCTGCAAAGCCTTTACGCTCAAACCGCTCCCGCAGACCGTCCCCGGCGGGATGGCATCTCGTTTCCATCCGTTCGGCGAATGCCTCGCCCGCCACACACGGATGTATCCGCCACATTGTTACTACGCCGGTGTGGGCCTTTGTTCACAGCTCGTTCGCCGGAGTCTCGTTCCCCCCACGGTCTGCGCGCCATGCCGAGGGGTCAACCAGTCCCACTCCCGCTCGCCAGCAGTTCCTTCAGCAGAGGCTCGAACCTGCGCATGGCGTTGCCGCGATGCGAAATGGCGTTCTTCTGGTCTTCGCCGATCTCGGCGACGGTCTTGCCAAGCTGCGGCACGAGGACGACCGGATCGTACCCGAACCCGCCGACGCCGGCAGGCTCTTCCGTGATGATCCCCTTCAAAGTCCCCCGCGTCTCGGCGAGGACCTTCTCCGGGCTGGCCAGGCACAGACAACAGACGAACCGGGCGGTTCGCTTCTCCCTCGGCACTCCTTGCAGCAGCGAAAGGAGCTTCTCCATATTTCGCTGATCGACGACCTTGCGATCCGCCCCTTTGGCCCGTGCGCCGGAGAACCGCGCCGAGTTGACACCCGGCGCCCCGCCGAGGGCATCCACTACCAGCCCGGAATCGTCGGCCAGCGTCCAAAGCCCCGTCGCCCCGGCGTACCCCATCGCCTTCTTGCGGGCATTCTCGGCAAAGGTCGCCCCGTCCTCCTTGACCTCCCCGACCCCCGGAAAATCCGCCAGGCTCTTCCACTCGACCTCGTCCCCCAGCATCGCCCGCAGTTCCCGCACCTTCCCCGGATTCGTCGTCGCCACCAGTATCTCTCTCTGGCTGTGCTCCATCCTGGTGGTTCCCGGCTCGGTCATTGATTTACCTCGCCACCCAGGCGTCGAATCTCCTGCTTGATTTGCTCAATGACGTCCTTGTTGACTATGACTTTCTTCCCACCCACCTTCGTTGAGAAGACAGTGAACACCTTCCCTCCAAATTTCTGCTCGAATTTCACGTGCGAGGTTTCCTGCATGTCTTTCCATTTGTACTCTTCGAAGGTGTGCTCGAACGTAACGGGCTTGATCTGAATGCCAATGTATTTGCCGTTCACCTCGATGAAGAAGTCCACGTTGTAGAGTCGGTCCCACTCATCCGGTGCTGGTTTAATGGGGACGCCTATGGTCTGCTCAAGTTGGCCGTAGACCGTCTCAATCTCATTCTGGTAGCCATCGAAGGTCCTTTCTATGACGACGGTCTTGATGTACTCGATGCAGTCCTGCTCAGTCACTTCGGCCACTTCACATTGAATGACCTCGGACACCTTGATATAGAGCTTCCTGCCAAGTTCCTCAAGATGTTCCCTGGAATAGGCGTTGTGATAATAATACTCCTCCCATTCCTCGAGCGATTTCGGGGCACACGTCCTGATGAGTTCTGAAACGGGACCAACGCACCGTTTCTTGTTAAGACCCCATCGATTCATCCCTTGATTCAGGATCCATTCTTTCGCCATTGTCTTTTCGCTTCAGCCATGCTCTCGTTAAGATGTCTGGAACACACGCAGCACTTCTTTTGCGTCATACAAGCAGCCAAATACTGAGACTTTCCCCTCCAACGGTGGTGCTTTGAGCAGATCAAACTTGAACTGGAACCTCAGACACTCTCTGATAGAGAGCCCCCAAGTCTGCGTGGCCTCACAGTCTGCACAATCCTGGTTGCATTTCTCCATAATAGCCACAAGTTCATCCGCACATTCACAACAGACTGCCTCATAAGGCTCTACCGAGCTGAGTTTGCCATGTTCCGGAGATGGTATTTCCTCCGCAAGAAGCACCCAACCTTCTCCCATTTCCAGATCGTACTGTTTCCCACACCTTTCGCAAGTCCACTTCGATTCATTCATCTTCTGTCTCCCTTCGATATCCTAAGAACTTTGACTTATGCTTGTAGTCGAGAGTTGTATCCACGTCAGCAAGCCCTTTCTTTATCAGATGGGCGTTGAGAAAAGTCTTGTTCTGCAGGTACAGGTAGCAGAGCAAGTTGTTGTCCGCATCGTGTTTAGCCGCGTCGAATCGCAGAAAAACCTTTTGGCCACGAGTCGCGTGACGCAGGAACTCAACCGCCTTGCCGCTTGTTGCGGGCTTGCTCTTGACTCCCAACAATCTCACAGTCAGGCCATCACCAATGACCAGACGCTCAGGAGAAACAACGTCTTTCACGCTATAGTAGCTCTCCCTCTTGGGCGCATGCCCGCTAATCCTTGAGCCGAACTGCAACTTTCGCGGGTCAACCTTCTTGTCGAACTGTACGGGGTCCTTGAATACGTACGGCAACTGATCGATCACGTGGCGAAACTCGCTGCTCGTTTGCTTTTGTACCAGAAATTCGATGTTGTGGTCCGTGAACAGTGACCTTTTGCTGATACCCAGCTTCTCACGGATGACTGGCACAAAGTCCGCGTTGATCTCGTAACCGACCGAATTCCGTTGGAGATTCCTAGCTGCCAAGGAGGTGGTCCCACTGCCAAGAAAGGGGTCAAGAACGGTATCGCCCACGAAGGTGAACATCCTGATTAGGCGGTGAGGGATCTCTTCGGGAAAGACTGCGAGATGCTTGTCCTGTCGCTCGCCGGGGATGTTCCAGTGGCCGGCGAAGAATTGGTTCCATTCTTCCGTGGTCAGCCGCGACTGCTCTTTGATCTCTTTGCTGACGGCCGGCCCCGTGCCGTGCTTCTTGAAGATCAGGATGAACTCGTAGTCCAGCTTGAGGATTCCATTTCTCGGGTAGGGGAACGACCCCATGATCGTTGCGCCACCGGTTGTGTTGCAAGTGGTCACTTTTTGCCAGATGACGGCTCCCATGTAGTCGAAGCCAATCGTCTCGCAGAATTTGGTGATCTCCGTTCGAATGGGGATCACCTTGTACCGCCCGTAGTAAACCGAGCGGGCAAACTGGTCGCCCACGTTCACGCACAGCCGGCAGCCCTTGGCTAAGACTCTGTGGCACTCCGACCAGACGAGGTTCAGGTGGTTGATGTAGGTCTCATAGCGGTCGTCGAAGCCGATCTGCCCGCCGTTACCGTAGTCTTTCAATTGCCAATAAGGCGGGGAGGTGACCACGAGGTGCACCGATTCATTCGGCACCTCCGCCATGCACCGCGAATCGCCGGTGATAATCTTATGATGTGTCAGCACGGAATCCTTCCCAAAAAGGCCAATATCCAGACCGCCCGGTTTATACTCGCTTTCGAGGGTTCTCACAAGAGCTGGGAGTGGCAGAAAGGCCAAGAAAGAAGGCCGGGTTTTGCGGCCCGGCGGAGGTATAACCGAACGTTGTGGCTGGACGGATGAGGAGAGCGGCGTATCCTTATGATAGGAATGGATATGGTCGACAAGGAAAGGACACACCCCATGGAACAGGGTACAGCAAAGACAGAGTATTTGTCAATCATGCCGCGAGATGTTCTGACCGACATCCTGCGGCAAGGGGCCCAACCGATGCTGGCCGCTGCCATTGAGAACGAGGTCGCCAAATACGTAGCTCGCCATGCTCCTTTGCGTAACACCGAGGGGCATCGGCTGGTGGCTCGGAACGGTTGTCTGCCAGCTCGCAAGATTCAGACGGGTCTGGGGCTCGTGGCGGTTCAACCGCCCCGGGTCAACGACCGGCGGATCGACGAAAAAGGCGAACGGGTGCGGTTCTCCAGTCAGATCCGGCCGCCTTATTTGCGGAGGACCCAAAGCCTTGATGAGCGGATCCCCTGGCTGTACCTGCGGGGCATCAGCACGGGGGATTTCACCGAGGCTCTCCCAGCCCTGTTGGGACCGCAAGCCAAAGGGCTGTCGGCCACCAACATCGTCCGCCTCCAGGACTCCTGGCAACAGGAATGGAAGACCTGGTCGAAGCAATCTCGGGCCGAGAAGGTATACGTCTACCTGGGGGCCGATGGGATCTACTTCAACATCCGGCTGGAGGAACCGGACAACAACCGCCCGTGTATTCTCGTGCTCATGGGCGCGACGGCGGACGGCAGAAAGGAGTTGATCGCGCGCACCGATGGCTACCGGGAATCGGCAGACTCCTGGCGCGAACTGCTGCTGGAAGTTCCGCCGCGGGGTCTGACGACGAGCCCGAAGGCA
>JAPLMX010000191.1 GCA_026386805.1 Phycisphaerae bacterium
GCTTTCGGCGGTTCTCCAACTCGTCGAAGTCCCTTCGTGTTCGTCCTTTTCTGTCCATGCGGACAGCCTACGAGAACGAAACGCTGGTGTCAATATATTATGCGAAAAATCTGTCACTATATTATGCGAAATTCAGTAAAGTACTGCAGATGGCAAAGCTGGTGATTGAGATCATCAAAGACACCCGCAATCTTCTCTTCTGGACCCAATCCTGGGTCACGAGCACGTACCCGGGTCATGTATAGATTCTGTGATACAGCCATGAGAATGCTGGAGCGACTTGACATTAGGTGTGTTGAACACCTGTGTCGACATCTTGATTGCACAGAGGAGGGACTGTGGGATTTTTATGCGCACGCCGAAATGTGGTATCACCGAACCGAGATCCAAGTGAAGGGCAAGATACGACCCATCGCTGTCCCACTCGAACCTTTCTACTCGGTCAGCAAGAGGCTTCAGGTTCTTTTGAGTCGAATTGCCCTGCCCCCGTACCTGCACGGGGGCATCAAGGGGCACTCGCCAAAGACTAATGCCTTTCTCCACATCGGCAAGGCCGCTGTTTTGAAGTTCGATCTCCAGGATTTTTTCCCTCGCATCAGACCCGGGCAAGTCTACAAGGTGTTTCTGGAGCGGTTGGGTTGTTCGCGAATAGTGGCCAGAGTTCTTACGCGTCTTGTCACGCTGGATGGAGGGCTTCCGCAGGGATCTCCCACAAGCACAACCGTGGCGAATCTCATCATCGTGCCGCTCGCAGAACGCCTGAACACACTCGCAATGAGTCACGGGAGCGACTATGGCCAGTTTGTTGATGATGGGGCAATCTCCGGGCCAAGCTACATCGAGAGGCTCCGCCCTCTCATCGAGAAGATAATTCGCCAAGAGGGCTTCCGTGCCAGCCCCAAGCCCCACAAACGACTGACGCTCTACTGGTATCAGGAGCAGGTCGTAACGGGAGTCAAGGTCAATCACCAAATCGATGCACCACGCGAGAAGATCCAGGAGGTTTCCGCTCTGCTGGATGGTATGCAGAGCCAGGCATGCGCTGCGGAACGATTGTCAGAGAGTCAAGTTCGTTCCCTCGCTGGCAAGATACAGAACATTCGGAATCTGAACCCTTCCCTCGGGGTCGCATTCCGTCAGAGGCTTGCCGACCTCGTTGCGAACAACGCAACCTCGATCAGCACGGACAGGCACGGGTAGAAGTTGGCCCACGGTTCCCCTGGTTGGTGCGTAGCTACCCCTCATGTGGATTGTGTGAGTTGATAGCAAGGATTGTCAGTGGGGTGTTGGGAGTTGCCCGTTGTCGCATGGAGGTCAACATGGGCGGATTGAGAAGACTCAGAAGAAGCGGGGCCGGCAAGTACGCGGTCGAGCCTTTGCGAGGTGATCCCGACCGTCAGAGCGGAAAGCTGTCGGCCGTGATCCTGGATTTTTCCCGGCCGTTGATCGATAACGTTGATGATGACGAGTTTGAGACTGCGGTCACACTGGCCGTCCTTTGCTGGAACCTTGCCCTGCTTCCGGAAGATGAGCAGGAGCGAGAACGGCGTTCTGCCGTGCAAAAGCTGGCCAAAGGCAAACCTGCCGGCTTCGCCAGTGAGATGGAAGCCTGGACCCGGATGCTCCTGGACCGCAAGAAGACACTCTTCGGACGGGACCGCAGGATGGTGGCAAGCTATAGAGTCATTGACGAGAAAGACGGCTTTCACCTATATGTCGCCTCGACCCTCGTGCCCCCTTCTCCCGCCACCGGCGCTTGAGCAGAATGCAGGGATGTGATTAGGTCATGTCGTTCCCATATGGGAGGGCAGGAATCACTTCAGCCGGACAGCAGGTAACCGCTTCAACCGCTGGTTTTGCGGGTCCACCTCGATGCCTACGGATTCCAGGGCCGTGACGCCAAGGATGGGCTCGGCGTTGTCCGGGCCGAAGATGATCGTGGCGCCGACGATTTCCCCCATGAACTCGACCTCGGCAGCAGCAATGTCCAGTTTGATCTCCGTACCATCGGCCAGCTCATAGGTACGCTTGGCCCGCGGCCGCAAGCCAATGGCTCTCAAGTGCTTGCCAGGCACCAAGCAATCCACCGCTCCGGTATCCACGAGGAACAGACCCTCCCACATCTTGTCTGGTTGTGCCGGGTTGCGAACTGCTGCCGTAACGTGCGTTGTTCCCATGCTCCTGACCTCGCCTTCACATTTCCCAGAGTACATACAGAATTTGCGTTCAGTATACCACGTGGAACCCTGTGCCGCCAAAGGATTTGGCAGTCCCCAAGCGGCCGAACGCCCCCGGCCACCCCAAGACGTCGTCCAAACCACCTCCACGCCATCCAAGGTCTGCTTCCAATGGTGCAGGAATGCCAACCACTCGCTGGGGCGGCCCTCGGCAAGCTGCGCTTCGCCGTTTCACCTATCCGTTTGACACGTACACGTACCACTATGACCTATGATTTGGTTACGTTGACTGCGTCAAAGGCCGTTTTGCCCACAAAGACTCCTGCGATGAATGCCACCGGGAATCCCACCCGCGTCCTGGCGGATGGGACCGATCCTCCAAAAATCCGCAGAATTTGGCGCAAAATCTTTTGACAGGTCGGGGAAGTCTGCTAAAATCCAAGGTTTCTATACGTTGGAAAGAAGAAAGTATGCCTACAAAAAGTTTTATGGCCAAAGAAGAGGATCAACTCCAGCAGCCGTGGCTGCTGGTGGACGCGGATGGGGCCGTTCTCGGTCGCCTGGCGGCCAAGCTCGCCGTGATGTTGATGGGCAAGGACAAGCCCACCTGGACTCCCCACGTGCAAATGGGAGCCTACATCGTGGTGATCAACGCCGACAAGATCAGGCTGACTGGGACGAAGGCCGAGACGAAGACCTACGACTCCTATTCGCGGTATCCGGGCGGCCACAAGTACGTTAGTTTCGCCCAGGCAATGGACAAAAAGCCGGAATGGGTCGTGGAGACGGCCGTCCGCAAGATGCTCCCCAAGACGCAGATGGGCAAAAGGGCGTTGAAGAAGCTCAAGGTCTTCCGCGGCCCGAAGCACGAGCATCAAGCCCAGCAGCCGGAGAAAGTAGAACTGTTCTAAGCGGAACACAAGGACCATGGCAGACAATAGACCCGAGAGCACAACAGCACCGCAGAACGCCGAAGCGCCAGTGGCCGAATCCAAGTCGGTGATCGGCCCGGGGATCAAAACCAATCAAAAGTACGGCTATTGGTGGGGCACCGGCCGGCGGAAGACCTCCGTGGCCCGCGTGCGGATCCGGCCCGGCAGCGGCAAGTTCATCGTCAATAAGAGAGAGCTTGACGACTACTTCAAACGAGACCAGGACCGCAAAGCCGCATTGGCGGCCCTGAAGCTCGTGCAGGCGGAGAAATCCTTCGACATCTTCGTCAATGTTCGAGGCGGGGGCATCACGGGCCAGGCGGGGGCTACCCTGCTGGGCGTCGCCAGGGCCTTGAAGATCTACGATGAGAATTACCTCGGCGCGCTGCGAGACAATGGACTTCTGACACGCGACCCGAGAATGGTCGAGAGGAAAAAGCCCGGACAGTCAGGCGCCAGGCGGAGGTTCCAGTTCTCGAAGCGGTAATTCGCAGGAAAATCATTTGGACTACGACAGCCGCCGAGACGATCTGGGCGGCTGTTTTTTTGGTAGGTCGTGCGTCCCTTCGCCAGGCTCAGGGCAGGCTCTCGCACGACGCTTTTGGCGAGCGGGGACGTTCGCCCTACAGGGGATTATTATGATACGAGTTGCCATCATTGGCGCCAGCGGGTACACCGGCGCCGAGTCCATTCGAATTCTGCTGCGACACAGCGAGGCCAAGCTGACCTATCTGACCGCCCTGCCGGAAGAGTGCGGCCCGGCGGAGGAGGTCTTCCCGGAGTTTCGCGGCCGGTGTAGTTTGGCAATCGAGCCGCTGGACCTGGAAAAGCTCAAGAAGTCGGCCGACGTGGCCCTGTGTTGCCTGCCCCACAAAGTCTCGATGCAGTTCGTGCCCGAGTTGCTGCGAGCGGGCGTCAAAGTCGTCGATTTCAGCGCCGACTACCGGCTCAAGGACGTCCAGGTCTATGAGGAGTTCTACAAAGTCACCCATACGGACACGACCCACCTGAGCGAGGCGGTCTATGGCCTGCCGGAGTTGTTCCGGGCTAAGATCAGACAGGCTCGCCTTATCGCCAATCCCGGGTGCTTTCCCACCGGGGCAACTTTGGCCTTGGCCCCCCTGCTGAAGGCGGGACTCGTGGAGACCGATTCCATTATCGTCAACGCCGTCACCGGCACCTCCGGGGCAGGCAAGACCCCGTCGACCAAGTTCCACTTCCCGAACATGAACGAGAATCTCTTCCCGTACGGGATCGGCACCCACCGCCACACGCCGGAGATGGAGCAGATCGCGGCCGAGGTGGCGGGGTCGCCCGTGCAGATCCTCTTTCAACCCCACGCAGGACCGTTCGATCGCGGGATTCTCTCCTCCGTCTACTGCCGGCCGCGACGAGCGGTCGCCAGCGACCAACTCCTGCCGCTATATCAGAATTTCTACCAGGGGGAGCCTTTCGTGCACGTCCGCAAGGCGGCACCGGGCGTCAAAGACGTCTGCGGAACGAACCACTGTCACATCTTCCCGGCCTTGGTCAAAGGCAAGGTCGTCGTCTTCTCCGTCATCGACAACCTGGTGAAAGGCGCCTCCGGCCAAGCCGTTCAGAACATGAACATCCTTTTTGGCCTTAGAGAGACCATGGGCCTTGAGTAGCCGGCCGGACAAAGGGAAACCTCATGGACAAAATCGAGGAAATCTGCCGCAAGAGGAAACAGGCCCACCAGATACTCCTGTCCATGGATTCGAAGGTCTATCGAGCGTTCCTGGACATGGAGGCAGCCGCCTACGTCGACGGCGCTTTGGCCAAGAAGTACAAGGAACTGATCGCGGTCGGCATATCGGTTGTCACGGACTGCGGATCCTGCATGCAGTGGCACATCGAGCAGGCGGTCAAGGCGGGCGCTGACCGGCAAGAAGTACTCGAAGCCGTTGAAGTGGGCATGGAGATGGGAGGCGGCCGGGCTACGGTCTCAGCTCGCTTTGCCCTTGAGGTCATGGACAAGGTCTTCGGGGAGCCATCGCCCAGATGAGAGAAGGTACGCTTAGAATCGCGACGTGCCAGTTTGCCGTGACGGAGTCGGTGGCGCAGAATGCCCGTGCGATCCGGCAGCTCCTGCGGAAGACCCAGAAGGCCCTAGCGGACGTGGTGCATTTCTCCGAGTGCGCCCTGAGCGGATACGCCGGGGTGGACTTTCCTTCCTTCGACGGCTATGATTGGGCCTTATTGAGGGAGGAGACCGAGAAAATCATGACCCTGGCCGGAGAGCTGGGCCTCTGGGTCGTCCTGGGCAGCACCCACCCGCTAACACCGCCCAACAAGCCGCACAACTGCCTCTATCTGGTCAGCCCCGAGGGCAAGATCGTAAACCGTTACGACAAAAGGTTTTGCACGTCGGGCGACCTGGAGTTTTACACGCCCGGTAACCGCTTCATGACTTTCGATCTCAGTGGCATCAAGTGCTCCCTGCTGATCTGCTTCGACCTGCGTTTCCCGGAGTTGTACCGCGAGCTGTACAAGCTGGGGGTCCAGTGCATCTTCCAATCGTTCTACAACGCCCGGCAGCGCGGTCCCAGCATCCACACGCAGATCATGCGACAGACGATGCAGTGCCACACCGCGACGAACCACTTTTGGGCGAGCATGACGAATTCGAGCGGCTATTACTCGCCCTACCCGTCCTGCTTCATCCAGCCGGACGGCGTGATCGCGGGCCAGCTTCGGCCCAATCGGGCAGGCATGATGGTCAACACAGTGGATTTGAGCCGGGACTTCTACGATCCAATGGCGGGCTTTCGAGAAATGGCCCTCGCCGGCAAGCTCACCAACGGCCCCGGCGACCTCGACGACCCGAGATCCAGGAACCTGACGGAGCTTTAGCCACCAGTTACACTGGGCGGAGAAACGCTTGAGCCGTTCCGGTCGTTGGACTATCATTAAGCCATGAGAGAAGCAGATAAGCATAGTCAGCGAGGCTGTCAAGGAAGGGATTCCTGTGTGAAAATCGACGTGCGTTCTCAAAAGAAGATCAGGACCTTCCGCGGCAAACTCAAGTGGTCGGGGGACTTGGATGAAATGAGAAGGGATGAAATGACCGTTATGAGAAATGACAGCGTTACAGCCCCGAAGGGGTTTTTGGGGGCGGGGTTTGCGTCGGGGGTGAAGGCGTCAGGGAAACCGGATTTGGGACTGCTTGTTTGCCCGACGGGGGCCACGGCGGCAGCCGTGTTTACGACGAATAAGATCGTCTCGGCGGGCGTGCAGGTCAGCCGGGAGCACCTCAAGAGCCGCAGAGTCTACGCCGTCGTGGTCAATTCCGGCAACGCCAACGCTTGCACGGGAAAGACGGGCTTGGCCGACGCACGCAAGATGTGCGCCTTGACCGCGGGGCACCTGGGCGTCGAGCCGGGTGAGGTGCTCGTCGCCTCGACCGGCATCATCGGCCACCACCTGCCGATGGAGAAGGTGACGCGAGGAATCGCACAAGCCGTCCCCCTGCTGTCGGACTCGCCCGGAGGCGGACTGGCGTTCGGACAGGCCATCATGACCACTGACACGAGACTCAAGCAGGCTTATCGCGAGCTGAAGCTTGGGCGCACGCTGGTGAAGATCGCCGGCACGGTCAAGGGCGCCGGGATGATTGGGCCGAATATGGCAACCACCCTGCTATTCATTACGACCGATGTGGCGATCAGTAAGTCGTTGCTGGGCAAGGCTTTGAAAGAAGCCATCGACAACTCGCTTAACCGGCTCACGGTCGACGGCCACCAGAGCACCAACGACACGGCCCTGCTGCTGGCTTCAGGTCTGGCAGGCAACCCGCCTATCAACGGCCCTTCGCGGCCATATCAATTGTTCCAGAAAGCACTTACGGAGCTTTGCACCGACCTGGTGCACCAGATGGCCTTAGACGCCGAGGGGGCGACACGGATGTTCAGAGTCGTCGTCAAAGGGGCCTCGACAAAGGCCGACGCCGTCAAAGCAGCCCGGGCGGTTGCGGACTACCCGCTCTTCAAATGTGCCGTTCACGGCGGCGACCCGAACTGGGGCCGGATCATCTGTGCCGTCGGCTCTTCCGGCGTGAACCTCAACCCCGACAAGCTCTCCTGCAAGCTGGACGATCTGTGCGTCTTTCGGAACGGCGCCCCCACGGCGTTCGACCCGAAGAAAGCCGCCCGCATCGTCTCACAGCGGGAGCACACCATCACGATCGATCTCGGCGTCGGCAAGCTCCGCGATTTCTACTACGGCTGCGATCTCAGCGCCGAGTATGTCCGTATCAATGCCGATTATCACACGTAGAGGGGCTCGGTTTCAACGTGTAGGGTGGGGCTTGCCCCACCAACTGTGCCGGGAAGAATCGGTGGGGCAAGCCCCACCCTACATGCTCCCGGGTTCACAGTCCTTTTCCAGTTTCCGGAAAAAGTGCTTGAAAGCCGGGCGGCTTCCGTTAAACTGTTGCGTTTCGTGTTTTCTTCTGTATGCGGATGAGTAGAGTTATTTTTGAAACGGGCAGGCTATGAAGAGGATCTCGTTGGTTGGAGTGTTGGCAGTAGCCATCTTGGGAACGGCGGTGTGGTCGTTTGCCGCCGGTCCGGAGTCTGTGGTCAAGGCGCCGTCTCAGATCGCCGCGGCCGGCCAGAAAGCCGCGGAAGCGATCGAGAGGAAGATCACGCTCTTCGAGCCGCTGGTCAGCAGCAAGTTTGCCCTCTATGAGAAGATCGCACTGGTGACCAACGTGTTCATTGCACTGGCGGGCCTCGCGTATGCCTTGATGCTGGTCAAGCAGGTCAAGATGGCGGACCAGGGCACCAAACGAATGCAGGAGATTGCCCAAGCGGTCCGCGAGGGGGCGAACGCCTACCTCTACCGGCAGTTCCGCGTCGTGGGCGTGCTGATCGTGCTGATCACCGTCGTGCTGTATTTTGCCGCCAAGGCATCAGGGGCGCCGATGGAGATTGCCTGGGGCCGGGCGATCGCGTTCCTGATTGGCTCAACCTTCTCGGCGACCGTTGGCTTCGTGGGAATGCGTCTGGCGACCACGGGCAACCTGCGAGTGGCGGCAGCCGCCAAGACCAGTTTCGGGCGGGCCCTGCAGTTGGGTTACCGCACCGGAACGATCACCGGAATGCTCACGGACGGCCTGGGCCTGCTGGGCGGGTCGATCATCTTCCTGATCTACGGCGAGCATGCCTATGAAGCCCTGCTCGGATTCGGGTTCGGCGGCACTCTGCTGGCCCTGTTCATGCGAGTCGGCGGCGGTACTTATACCAAAGCGGCCGCCGTCGGGGCCGACCTGGTCGGCAAGGTGGAGGCGGGCATCCCGGAGGACGACCCGCGAAACGCCGCAACGATTGCCGACAACGTCGGCGACAACGTCGGCGACTGTGCCGGTATGGCGGCCGACATCTTCGAGAGCTACGAAGTGACCATCGTGGCGGCCATGATCCTCGGCATCGCCAGCTTCGGCCACAAGGGCGTGATCTTCCCGTTGCTGGTTCGTGCCATCGGCGTTATCGCCAGCATCATCAGCACCTACAGCGTCCGTGCCGGCGACAAGGGAACCGTGGCGGGCGCCATGAAGAGCGTCAACAAGGGCTTCATCATCGGCTCGACCATCAGCGTCATCGGCTTCATCATACTGGGCTTCCTGTACTTCCGGTTTGACCCCAGCTATCCCAACTACGAGATGATTAAGCCCTACGTCACGAATCTGCCGACCTGGGCCAACCTGGGCATCGAGGGCTTGGACATGCGGCCCGCATGGACCTGCCTGATCGGCATCCTCCTGGCCGTGTTCCTGAACAAGTGCACCGAGTACTTCACGGGCACCGAGTATTCACCGGTGAAGAGCCTGGCAAAGGCCTGCGAGACCGGGCACGCCACCAACATCATCCAGGGCCTTGCGGTAGGTTATGAGAGCACGGTGTTCGCCGTGCTGATCATCGCGGCGGCCATCATGGGCAGCGTGCTCATCTACGGCGGCACGCACAACGCAACGTTCGTAGCCTACGGCGTCGCCATGTGCGGCATCGGAATGCTGACGCTGACCGGCAACACCATCTCGATGGACGTGTTTGGCCCGGTGGCCGACAACGCCAACGGCATCGGCGAAATGGGCTACGATGAGAAGGAAATGGGCGCCGCGAAGTACAAAGAGGCCCGCCAGGTCCTGGCGGACCTCGATGCGGTCGGCAATACGACCAAAGCCATCACCAAGGGTATCGCCATCGGCTCGGCCGTGATCGCGGCGGTGTCGCTGTTCAACAGCTTCATCGTCTCGGTCGGCTCGGGCGGCAAGGGCGAGACGGCAGGCGTCAGCCACGAGATCTACGGCGCGGTGGCGTCCATGCTGACCATCTCCGATCCCAAGCTGTTCATCGGCATGCTGCTCGGCGGCGCCGTGCCGTTCCTGTTCAGCTCGATGACCATCCGGGCGGTCGGACGGGCGGCGTTCCTGATCGTCAAAGAGTGCCGAATTCAGTTCCGTGACAAGGCCATCTGGGAAGGCACGAAGAAACCCGACTACGGCCGGGTCGTCGATATCTGCACAACGGCGGCACAGAAAGAGCTGATCGGCCCCGGATTGCTGGCCATTCTCGTGCCGGTGCTTGTAGGGTTTGGGCTGGGAGTGATCCCGCTGGCCGGCTTCCTCGGCGGTATGATCGTGGTCGGGCAGTTGCTGGCGGTCTTCATGGCCAATGCCGGCGGCGCCTGGGACAACGCCAAGAAGACCATCGAGGACGAGCCTCGCAACATGGAGGCCAACACAGGCAAAGGCAGCGAGAAGCATAAGGCCAGCGTGACCGGCGATACGGTCGGCGACCCGCTGAAGGATACGGCCGGCCCGGCGATCAACCCGCTGATCAAAGTGATGAACATGGTCAGCCTGCTGATCATCGGTCTGATCCTGCCGTATGACAAGACTGTCCTGGAGATCCTCGGCAAGCAGGGCGTCGTGGTCACGCCGAAGGCCCATGACACGC
The DNA here is from genome assembly GCA_026386805.1 of Phycisphaerae bacterium. Taxonomy (GTDB): domain Bacteria; phylum Planctomycetota; class Phycisphaerae; order Sedimentisphaerales; family Anaerobacaceae; genus PLanc-01. Next base: position 10,090 of record JAPLMX010000191.1, read on the forward strand.
TTTTCTGGGGCGTGATCATCATCTCCATCCTCGGCCTGGTCTGGGCGGTCTGGCAGTCGAAGCGTGAGACAGAGACCATGAAGCAAGGGGAGTAGACGCTCGCCGCGGGCGCAAAGTAACCGGATGAGTCAGACAAATGCTTCGGGGGCACGCCTTGCGTGCCCCCTTTTCATTTCCGGGATCGACAACGGCAGCCTGGGGGGATTCCGATTGACCCCGGCCTGGTCAACATAGTTAAGATTTCACTTGACGAGTAATTAGTGAACGCGTATGATAACAGAGCAACAGAATAGAAGATCGTAGATTAAGAGATCACAGCTTGGGAGGGTGTCGTCGTGAGCGGCCCAGCATCCGTCCTCGTCGAAGATCTACCCCAGAGACACAGGAGCGATCTTGGATTCATTGACAGACAAGACTTCGATTTCCTTCTCCGGGCCCTCGGTGTCTCTGCGGTGCGCCTCTGTGCAAAACAAAGCCAATTTCTCGGCAGAGGCAGGATTGGACGAGAGCCGGCAAGGCCGGGGAAGGGACCCGCGCCGGCAGCAATTGTGCGAAACAAAGCCAATTTCCCACAGGCGGGCCCCAATGGGCGAGGGCCGGCCAGATCGCCCCTGCCGCTGGCGCTGGGCCAAAGCGTGCGAAACAAAGCCAATTCCTCGGCCTGGTTCCATTCCATCCATCTTATGGTAACACTCCGGGGCTTTGGATGGGTGGCACGGGCAAACTCGTTTGCCCGTGGGGCTTCGGACGGACTGGCCCACTCGAAATAGCACCGTCAAACAAGTTTGGCGGTGCCACCCGGCGATAATGTTACCGAGTCTTGAACCAGGCCGATTTGCGCGGGGTCATCATGAGCAATAAGTGTTTGGAGGAACATGAGTTATGAGGAATTGAGCCTGCACAGAGGCTTGAAAAAACAAAGCCAATTGTCGCACGAACAGCAGTGGGCAAGGGCCGGCAAGGCGGCCGGCCGGGCCGCTGGGATCCCTCGTGCGAAACAAAGCCAATCAGAACCACCGGCAGAGCCGGTGGTATGAGGAAGGCCCCTAAAAGGGGCCATCGCGTGACTAATCGAACATTCAACTACCCTGGTCCTCCCGCTTCTCGCGGTCTTTTCCTCTTGGAGGTGC
>JAPLMX010000043.1 GCA_026386805.1 Phycisphaerae bacterium
ACGAGAAGCCGGAGAAAAAAGGCCGGAAGAAGAAGCCGGGTTGCACGCCGGGTCATGAAGGCCACTGTCGCGCGCAACCGGATCACATGGACCGCGCGGTACCGCACCGCGAATCCCACGGCCCGGATGGCGGGGGCAAGCTCACGAAGTGCCACGTCTCCCGCCCACGGTATATCGAAGACCTCCCGCAAGAGGTCCACGTCGAAGTCACCGAGCACACGATCCCTCGGGACGTGTGTCCGCGTTGCCGCCAGAGGGTGGAGCCGAAGGTGCCGGAGGCGTTGCCGAACGCCACGATCGGCAACCGCCTGTTAGGGATGAGCGCGAGGGAGTGGACCACCCGCGAAGCCCGGCGTTTGGTCAAGCGTCTGCGCCGCCAGCAGCAGGAACTGTTCACCTTGGTGCGGGAGCACCAAGTGCCCTTCGAAAACAATTTTGCCGAGCGGATCATCCGGCGGGCGGGGCTCCTGCGAAAGAACAGCTTCAACCACCGCAGCGACAAAGGGGCGTCAACCCAGGCGATCCTCAGGAGCGTCTTCACCACGCTCAAACAACGCGGCCTCCATCCGATCAAGATCGTTGAGCAAGCCCTGCGGATATACATCACAACGGGAAAGCTCCCCGCTCTCAAGGACTTCACTCCCGCCCAACCCTAAAGTCTTACCAAAAAACAGGTCCTGACTTATCTACGGCTTAGCGAGATGAAGCTGGGATACCTTCTCAATTTCGGCGAGGCCCTGATGAAGGACGGCATCTCGCGCATTCTGAACGGCCAAGTCGAATGAGTACCCGAGGTATCTCACACAAAGACACGAAGACGCAAAGAACTGTACGAAAAACAGAATCCGAATGAATACTCCGTGGCTTTGTGGCTTTGTGTGAGAACAAATTGATCCGGTTCGTATCACAAGCACGCGATGTTGAGGTTCTTGGCGGCGGCTACTTCGTCGGGTCTGGAGACCGGCGTTGTGGTTGGGGCGGCTTTTAGCTTTTCTGGGTCGTTTTCCGCCAATTTTGCCAGTTCAATCATGGCGTCGATGAAGGCGTCGAGGGTTTCTTTGCTCTCGGTCTCCGTCGGCTCAATCATGATTGCCTCCTTCACCGTGATCGGGAAGTAGACCGTCGGCGGGTGGAAACCACGGTCGATCAGGGCCTTGGCGATATCTAAGGCGTGGACGCCGTTTTCGGACATCGTCTCCGTCATAGTGAAGACGCATTCGTGCTTGCAGACGCGATCGACCGCCGGCTTGTAATAGTCGCGCAGCCTCACCCGGATGTAGTTGGCGTTGAGGACTGCCGTCTCGGCGACGTGCCGCAGACCCTCTTTGCCCAGCATCAGAATGTAGACGTAGGCCCGCAGGATGATGCCGAAGTTGCCGTAGAACGGTGCGATGTAGCCGATAGACTTCGGTCGGTCGTACTCGAGGGCGAAGGTGCCGTCGTTGCGTTTGACCACGATGGAGATCGGCAGGTACGGCAGGAGCTTCTCCTTCACACCCACCGGCCCGGCCCCGGGGCCGCCGCCGCCGTGGGGCGTGGCGAAGGTCTTGTGCAGATTCAGATGCACGATGTCGAAGCCAAAGTCACCCGGCCGGGCCTTGCCGACGATCGCGTTGAGGTTCGCCCCGTCGTAGTAGGCAAGGCCGTCCACGCTATGGACCAAGTCGCAGATTTCCTTGATGTGCGAATCGAACAGGCCGAACGTGCTGGGGGACGTGAGCATGATGCCCGCGACCTCGTCGTTCAGCTCGCGTTTGAGAGCATCGAGGTCCATGTCGCCGGATTCCGTGCTCGGAATCGAGATGACCCGGTAGCCGGCAATCGCGGCACTGGCGGGATTGGTGCTGTGGGCGCTGTCCGGGGCAAGCACGATGCTCTTCTTGTTGCCCTTGTCGCGGTGGTAGGCGGCCATAATCATCATGCCGGTCAGCTCGCCGTGCGCGCCGGCCAACGGCTGCATCGTGAAGCCTGCCATGCCGGTGATCTCCCGCAGTAGCAGGTCCATGTCATACAAGATCGCCAAGGCACCCTGCGTCAGCATGCCGCCCCGGCGAAGCTGCGGCAGCAGCGGGTGCAGATGGGCAAGGCCCGGATAGTTGGCGATTCGCTCGCACACCTTCGGGTTGTACTTCATCGTGCACGAGCCCAGCGGATAGAAATTCGTATCGACGCCGAAATTGCGACGGGACAACTCCGTGAAGTGCCGGACCACGTCAAGCTCGCTCAATTCCGGCAGGTCGGCACTGTGCTCTCGCAGTCGATCCTCGCGAATATTGACACCCGTCGGCACATCGCTCGGCCCGGGCAACACGCCCGTGCGGCCGGGAACGCTTTTCTCAAATATGAGCTTCATAGCACACTCTCCAGCGCCTCGGCCAGCATGCCGATCTGCTGCTTCCTTCGTTTCTCCGTGACGCAGATCAGGATCGAGTTTTCCATTCCTTTATAGTACCGGCTCAGCGGAAAGCCGGCGGCGAAGCCTCTCTCGATCAGCCGCGCAATCACGTCCGCCGCCTCGCAGGGCAGGTCCAGCACAAACTCATTGAAGAACCACTTCGCCCGAAAGTGCGGCTGCACGCCCGGAATTGCCGTCAGCCGCTGATAGGCGTAGCTGGCCTTGTCCGCACATCGCTGGGCCGTCTGTTTCAATCCCTCCTTGCCCACGAGGGACAGGTACACCAGAGCCGTCAGGGCACACAGAGCTTCATTCGAGCAGATGTTCGAGGTCGCCTTTTCCCGCCGGATGTGCTGCTCGCGGGCCTGGAGGGTCAGAACGAAGGCCCGCCGGCCTTCGCGATCCTTCGTCTCGCCCACAATCCGGCCCGGCATCTTGCGGACGTACTGCTTGCGGGAGGCCATCATCCCCAGGTACGGCCCGCCGAACGACATCGGCAGTCCCAGGCTCTGCCCTTCGGCGGTGACGATGTCCGCCCCCATGGCGCCGGGCGTTTTGAGAATGCCCAGCGAGATCGGATAGCAGGAGACGAGCAGCAATGCCCCTTTGTCGTGCACGGCCTCTGCCAGATCACTGAAATCGTCGATGCAGCCGAAAAAGTTCGGATTCTGCACGATGACCGCCGCCGTCTTATCGTCGAGCCGATCGAGAATCTCGGAACGATTCGCCAAGCCGTCGACGCAGTGTGTCTCTTCAAGCTCGATCGCCAGGTTGCTTGTATACGAGTGCAGCATGACGCGATAGATTGGGTTGACGCTGTCGTCCACGATGACCTTGTTGCGGTCGGTGATCCGCAGGGCCATCATCATGGCCTCGTACAAGGCGGTCCCGCCATCGTAGAGCGAGGCGTTGGACACTTCCATGTCCGTGAGCCGGCAGACGGCCGACTGAAACTCGTAGATCGCCTGGAGCGTCCCCTGCGAAATCTCCGGTTGGTACGGCGTGTACGCCGTGTAGAACTCGCTGCGGGAGATAATCGAGTAGACCGCCGACGGGATGAAATGGTCGTAGAACCCGCCGCCCAAGAACAGCGTCAGATCGATTGAGTTCTTCCCCGCCAGATCGGCCAGCCGGTCGCGCACTTCCTGCTCGCTCAGTCCGTGCGGCAGGTTGAACGACCTGGCCATCAGCGCCGGCGGCACGTCGCGGAAGAGATCGCCCATCGTCAGACCGATCGCAGCAAGCATTTCCTTCTGCTGCTCGGCCGTATTCGGTATGAATTCCATACTCGCTTGGTCCTCTGCAGAGGAACCTGGAAAGTCGCCCGCATACTCGGTGCTGGGTGCCATGTCTACGCTTGCGTAGACATGCTAGGCGTCCGCTGAAGACATGCTTACCGTAAGCATGGCACCCATCCCGCGGACTATAGCGTCCCCAGGTATTCCTCGTACTTCTTCGCATCCATCAGGTCTTTGACCGACTTCTTGTCCGTAATCTTGAGCTTGCAGATCCAGCCTTTGCCGTAGCAGTCCTCGTTGATGAGCTCCGGCTTGGCTTCCAGCTCGGAATTGACCTCGGCAACTTTGCCTGCGATCGGGCAATACACGTCGCTGGCGGCCTTCGAGCTCTCCACTACGGCCAGTTCCTTGTGCACGCCGAACTCCTTGCCCACCTTGGGCGGCTCGACGAACACGATTTCCCCCAACTGCTCCTGGGCGTAGTCCGTGATGCCAACCGTCGCCGTGTCGCCCGCGACCTTCGCCCACTCGTGATCTTTCGTATAAAGCAAGCCCCGCTGAACCGCCATAATCGTCGTCTCCTTAGTAGCACGGGCATCTTGCCCGTGATCCTGAATTCATGGGCAGGATGCCCATGCTACTTAGAATCTGGCAAAACGGCTGACCACCGTCCCGGCCAGGTCCGCCGTCAATTTCTGTCCCTTCTGTGCCGCTTGCGCCCTTCCCTGCTCGACCTGGCTTTGACTGCGGGCCAGGTAATAGACGCCCACGTTCATTCCTTCCTGTGCGGCGTCCCGCGCGACGTAGGCGAGGGCGTACTGCTTCTCGTCCACCTTCGCCGCACTGAGCACCCAACCGGCGCATCTCCCCGCCTTGTCGAGAATCGGATCATCCTGCCGAATCGGCCGAACGCCGCGTGTCGCAGGCAGCTCAATCCGCGCGACCTCCATGTCGTAGGTTTCGGCCACGCGCTGCATCGCCGCCTTGCCGATGAAGGACTCCTTGTCCAGCTTGACCGCCCAGCCGTAACCCGCCTCGAACGGCGAGATATTGAACTTGCCGTCGAGTTCGTGCCCATAGAGCGGCAGGCCCGCCTCGATGCGCAGGCTGTCGCGCGCCCCCAGTCCGCACGGCACGACCCCCAGCGGTTCGCCCGCTTCAAGGATCAGGTTCCACAAGCGAGGAGCCTGCTCAGGATCGGCAAACAACTCGAAACCCACGGTCGAGCCCGTGTACCCCGTCCGGCAGATCAGGCAATCGATGCCCGCGAGCCGCTCCTCGACAAACGCGAAGCCCTTCAGCCCGGAGACCCGCTCCACGACAGAGGCATCGTCCGTCAGCTTTGCCAGGGTATCAATCGACGCCGGACCCTGCAAAGCGATGTCCACCCGCCGATCTTTCGCCCGGTTGGGGTCGCGCATATCCCGCACGGCCACCCGCAGCCCGCAGAGTGGGCTGTGCCCACCGACAGCCACGCGGTCCGCCATCAACTCCTGCACGTAGAACTTGATCTTCGGCTCATTGGACGCGTTGACCACGACCATGAAACTGGTTTCGCCCCGGCGGTAGATGATAATGTCGTCGAGCACGTTGCCGGCCGCGTCGAGAATGTAGCCATACCGAGCCCGGCCGATCTTCAGGCTGGGGACCTCGTTCGTGGTCACGAGATTGAGGAACTGTGCCGCATCGGCTCCTGAGACCTCCAGCACTCCCATGTGGGTACAGTCGAACAGTCCCGCCCGTTCGCGAACCGCCCGGTGCTCCTCGCCAATGGACGAATACCACAGCGGCATCAGGTAGCCGGCAAAGGCAGCTATATGGGATTTGCCCGTCAACTTCACGTGCTCACCGTAGAGCACGCTCGGCCCTGGCTCCGTAGCACGCTGCTCGAAAACGAACTGGCCTACCGATGTACTTCCCTGCACCACCGATACTCCTTTCCAATCAAACGTCGAAGGTTTAAGCATAGGCAAAATTCCGCCGCCGTCAAGTCCCTTTGAGCGATTTGTCCGTCCGATAAAGCGACGGGCAGCAGGACTCGCATTTGCGTATGATGGCCAACATCAGAACAGGACGATGGTCTGGAGCCCGAGCAGACCATCGAGTTTATGAAGACCTCCGTGAAGCCCTGGATCGCGTACAAGGTCCTGGCGGCCAGCGCGATTCAGCCAAGCGAAGGCTTCAAATACGCCTTCGAGAACGGCGCCGACTTCGCGTGTGTCGGCATGTGCGATTTCCAAGTCTGCGAGGATGCCATCATCGCAAACAAGACCCTGACCAACCTAGCTCGCCCGCATCCTTGGAGAGGGGAAGAACGAGGATGACGACTGATTCGCTGAGATATTGTCAAATGTTGTGGATGAGATTCTTGGCGGACGAATTCTCTGTCCCTTCTGGGTGAGCAGAAAAGAATACCAGTTCAAGCGGCGATCTCCTTGATTCCATCCACGAATTTCTGTTGAGCAACGGGGAATTGAAGGACCCTGTTGTGAGGGCGCAGAGGCAGGCGGGAATCCGCGCTCGCATGTTCCCTTGAGCCTCCCGGGATGGTATAATAGATAACTCCGGCAGGGGAACACCTGACCCGGACTGGGCGTCTTGCTCTCAGTGGCAGAAGCATTCTCTATAGAAGGAGGATCGTGGCCATGCGTACACACAAAGCCTTCACCCTCATCGAGCTTCTCGTCGTCATCTCGATCATCGCGATTCTTATGGCCGTTCTGATGCCGGCGTTGAAGCGAGCTCGGGAAGGGGGCAAACGGGCCTCCTGTCTGAGCAATCTGAAACAGTTGACTCTGGCCTGGAACATGTACGCCGACGAGAACGATGACAGGCTTGTCAACGGGGCCGCCGGCTACAGCAATTACACGGGTGGAGACTGGGCGACCCATGCCGGGGAGCTGGCCTGGGTTGACACGGTGGATAATTCGAACATAGACACCCAAATCACAGGGATCAAGAACGGCGCCCTGTGGCCCTATCTGAGAAATGAACATATCTACGCGTGTCCGACAGGCCGGCGCGGACAAGCGTTGACCTATTCGATCATGTTCTCCATGAATGCCGTGAATCATACGGAAGTTCACGGAGTCAAGGGCGCCCATGTGAAGAAGAGAAACGAGATCATGCCGGCACTGGGACTTCGACTTGTTTTCATTGATGAGGGTTACATGTCGCCGGACGCTTATGCCGTCTATTATGCAACGGAACAATGGTTTGATAATCCGCCGGCCCGGCACGGCGACGGAGCGACCCTGTCCTTTGCGGACGGGCACACGGATCACTGGAAGTGGGCCGGCGCTGATACGATAACGCACGCCAGACTCGAAGAGAACGCCGGTTCGGGCTACGGCTGGACGCCGGAGACGGACGAAGGCTTCCACGACTTGTACAAAGTGCAGAGGGGTTGCTGGGGGAAGTTGGGCTACACCCCCAAACATTGATTCGCCCTTTGTGGACCGCTGGATTTCTACGCGTGGGCCTTTGGCGGCGGTGATTGTGGGTTCGCGTGACCGGGCGATGGAACCGCCGCCTGCCACGCGCTTTTACTCCGCCCTTCACATCTTCTCACCCGCGTGCCTCCAGCCGTTCCTCTATCGCCTCGATTCGGCGTGCGAGTTCGTGAAGCTCCCTGAACTTCACGTGCTGATCGAGGATGTCTCTGGCCGCCAGCCGCTTCAATCGGCCGTCCCCGGCGTCCAGAAAAGCCCCACCAGCGTCTCCACGGCCTTCACAACGCTCTGAGAGAGCAGGGCAAGCCCCTGGGCCGACCAGTTCATCCCTCCGCCTGTCAAGCTTGGTCTTGAAGGCGGGGTCTTTCAGCCCTTCATAGAGCGTATCCCGGCTCACCCGGCCCGCCTGGCAGGCTTGGGTGTAGGTAGGGCTCGCGAGCAGTACGGGCAGGAACTTCACCTGCCGGGCCGTCAGCTTGGACTCGCCGTCATTTTGTCGGTTTCTGTCGGATTCCGTCGTCATCGTCTATCACCTATGCAGTAGGATGAATGGGGCCGTCGGCTCCCGCCGAATGGCCTCTTCGATCCGTCGCTCAAGCTCGGCCTCATCGACCTTGGGACCACCGCTGCGGCCGATGATGAGGACCGTCGGCTCTGTCTGGGAGCCGACTCCCAGCTTCTCTTCAATGCGTTTGAGCCTACCCTCGATGCTCCTTTGCCTGCCTTGTCTGTCGCTCTCGCGATTCCTAACGCTGTTTTCGGATCGTTCCGGCTCCGGCAGCCGGGCACTTCAGCGAACGTGCCATCGGGATTCGGCCATCGTAGCCACGGCCCCCGGTCCGGCTCCAACTGCTCTTCGATCCTGTCAACGCGTCTCGATAGACTCTTCATGGTATGCCCCTTTCGGCAGAAGCCTACTATTCGACCTCTGGATGTCCGCGAAGATCTCCCGCAACTGGCGTCGCGTAGCGGTGAACCGAACCCCGCTGGCGACCTCCAGGACGAACGGCGTATCCCCGTCGGCGTCCATGCTGAGGGTCTGCTCGGCCTTCTCGATTCTCCGTTCGATGTTGCTCATAGGGCTTGCTCCTTACCAGACGTGCTGCGGAGCAAAGCCAAGACCGCCGCCTTGATATGCTCCGGCAGCTTCGGCCATGCCGCTGCCGCGTGCTGGTTGATCCCTGCTTGGCTGGTTCTCAATTCGATGCTCATTTGGTCATTATACCATGAACCCGCCGCAATGGAAAGCCATGCGCAGCCCAGCCCCCCCAGCCGAAAAATACGTAGTTGTACGGATTGACAAACCCCGGCCAGAGTGTGACAATGGCATCACAGTGACGTCTACGGAGAGACGGGTGATACGCCCCCCAAGGAGGGGGGGCCTCTTCTTGGGTGGCTGAGACGCAGGACAGACTGAACTGGGAAATAGGCCCCCGCGACGAAAGCGTGCTCCTCCTTCGCTTCCTTCCTCGCTCCGCGCGACGCGGGGGCTTCTTCATGCCGTTGTGGTTCGCTGTCCCTACGGCCCGATAGCGTTGCGTACCATCGCCAGGACCGCCGAACGGACGGCTTCGGGCCAATTGTGGCCAGTGGTCCTGAATGAGTGCCAAGTGGGGTGTGGAGTGGTCCTCATCCGAGCAAGATCAAAGCCCAGGCGTACAAGCGGCGGACCGAGGAACGGTTGGCGGTGAGAAAGTGAACCCACAAGCCAGTTAAATGGGATCGCCTATGTCATATTTTTTCGGCCATGCCCCTTTTCCGTTCAATAATGAGGGTGCTGCCTGCAAAATTCCGCAGTTTAGGGATTGACAGGATCGTCGAAGTGGAGATAGAATGTCGATATCATCGTTAGTGGCACACACTCAGTGGTTGATTTGGCTTGAGTGCATAAGGGCATGGGGGACACAGCCTCCTGGCGAAGGGTTGCTACCATGTCTTTCTGCCAGAACAACGAAGGTGTCATCGGGGTCACAGTGTAAACGGTGTGCAGTCTTTGTGAGCCACACGGCGCAACCCGGGGAAAGGTGATGATATTGCCTTAGCGTCCTGCGGCCAGGAAGAAGGTATGTATCAGAGGCTGGGGGCGGGTTTCGGTGCAGAGTGAGTGTCGAATACACAACCAACTATACATTTTTTAGAGGTGCAGAAATGAAGACACGACATTTGTGTGAGTATGATCGGTCTGTGCTGCCTGGCTGCCATGACCCTTGGGGCGAAGCCAACAACAACATGCATAACCATTCAAAGTGGTTTGCTGCATGATATCGCGGGCAACATTATCACGCTAGGGTACGACAAATGGGGTTACAACTACCAAGCCCACATGTTCAACGGAATCTACGACAATTTCTCTCGGCCGGAGGTTCCGGTGACGGAAGGAGACAACCTTGAGATGAAGTGGAATGACGCCTGGCTCAGCAACATGGATTGCGATGGCGACAAACTACTTGACAGACATTACGGGTACGCAAGCTACAGGGGTTCCGGAGCATGGCTGACGAATCACCAAACTGGTACATACGAGCAGGATGGCAGAACCTGCCATTGGACCTACTTCGTGAAGATCGTAGCTGTCCCGGACGATGCTACCGCGGTAGAAGGTGTCTGGTACGCGGCCGATGGGACGGAGATTGGCCCGGTCATCTGGGGTGAGTTTGCCACGATCCAGGAGGTCTACAACGACACGGGCACAGGCGATCATGGAATAGCCTACAAGAGCCCGGCAGGCCCCGGATTCGGAAAGTTTGTCCCATAACAGACCTATGGACCCGGCACTCGGCTCAAGCGGCATATGTGCTGGCTTCGGCCGTAACCGAGGCCGCCACGCCGGTCTCGACGCCAGCCGCAGCGTGTGAGCCAAGATGAACGTTTCTTGAGAACGTGAAGGGGCTGTGGGCATCGCTCGCAGCCCCTTGTTATTTCTGCTTCAGCGTCGCCTCTATAGTCTCCCCTTGAGTTGCCGGTCATTCGACCATAACGACGATGAGCCGCGTGCTTATGAGCTGTTCCTCACCCGCACGCAACAGACTCCCTCCTTTGAGGTTCGCGACGTGCGGGGGGCTTCCTCGTGCCGCTGTAGTTCGCCGTCCCTACTGCCCGATAGCCTTGGGCACAACGGCCAGAACCGCCGAACGGACCGCTTCGGATAGTTGCGGCCATGCCTGTACGATCTTCGCCGAGTTGGGGTCCAGAAGGGTGTTTTCGCCTTTCAGTGTGCCGTCCTGCGTGCCGTTTTGCGGCCCGTTCTCCGAAATCGGCGTTTTTGAAGCAGGGAAGTAAAGGGGTGCGGTAGAATGCCCCTAAGATAGTCGTAAGTGCTTATATAGAAACACGTTAGATGCTTCTTGCGCCAGCAAGGGCCTCCTGTCACAAGGGTGGGACTTACAGGACCAACATGGGTTAACAGGAGACCGCGGATGGCTACGCTACGTTCGACGCTGGAGCAGGTCAAGCAGCAGTTTCACGAGTTCCTCAGTCCCACGATGATCCTTCAAGTCTGCCAAGAACACCAGTACCGCTTTCGCCAACGGGTCCTGGGTCCCCACACTACGAACTACTGGGAGGAGAGGTTGGACGGAACACCCTTGGCGCAGCACGACCGCCCGCGATAAAATGCACCCATGACAATGGACACGATGGAGCTTTCGGATGAGTTGGAAGCGCGGATCCGGGACGCCTTGGCGCCGCTGCACCCGGAGACGGTGATCCTTTTCGGCTCCTATGCCTGGGGCCGGCCGACGCCAGACAGCGACATCGATCTCTACGTCGTGACGGCGGATGATTCCATGCCGACCACCTATGAAGAGAATATGCAGAACTACCTGAAGGTGGCTTCTCTTCTGCGGCAGATCAACAAGAACGTCCCTATCGATCTGATCGTCCATACCAGACCGATGCATCGTGCCTTTGTTCGATTGGATAGCATGTTTGCCAGGGAGGTGATGAACTGAGGGGAGGTCCTCCTGCTTCCCAATGGCAAGCCCACGCGCGCGGATGCACAGCAGTTCTACGACTGCGCCAAGAGCATCCATGAGCAGGTGAAGCGCGTGTTAGACCCGAGCCGGTAGGCGGCATCCGCGCCACAGTCACATTGTCGGACTGATACCTTCCGCTGAAATGTCATTGTTTCCTCTGCATTGTCGCGTCTGTCTGTGAGGTCGTCAGGTTTGCGCATACATAGGACGCGCCCGCCGCATAGGCAGACCCTCTACTCTGCCGCTTCGTTGGACCGGACTGGCTGCCCTCGTGCTCGATTCCGTGCGGCTTTAGTCCGCGAGCGATTCAGCTTCTTCGGTCGCTTCCTCGGTCTCTGCGTGCCAGCCGGTGCGCTCGTTTCTCTTGATCGCGGCGTTGATTCTCTTGTGGGCTTCCTCGACCGACAGGAGGGCTTCCTGCAACTGGTCCTCGTCGCCGACGGTGAGCGAGCCCCACTTCTGGCCGGAGCTCTTGTTCTCCATCTGCTGTACGCCGGCCAGCGACTCGCCGCCAGTGAACAGGGTCAGCCGCAGAGAACTCTGCCGGGGCAGAACGTAAAGGAACACGCGCTGCGGGCTATAGAAAGTAAGGGACGTCTTGTTCACCTTGTAGAAGCACGCGTCGTCCACGGACTTGATGTGCTCGGCCATCAGTTGGAACAGCCCGCGGACCCGGTCCTGGACGCCGTGCCCGGCAAACCACTCATCCAGGTCCTCGTTGTCTTCGCCCGCGGCGGCCATGTCGGGCCTTTGGATCGGATGGTTGTCCATTTCCCGGATGCGGTCCCGCAGCTCGATCACTTCCAGCGGGCAGGTGGGCCAGTCGTGCTCCCAGCAGACGATCAGGTCACAAGCGTCGGCGTCCCGGCCGTGCTGCTTGAAGTCGCTGGAGCGCTGCTCGAACTCGACGCGGAGCCGCTCCCAGCCTTTGCCCGTGAAGCGTCGCGCGATGGCGTCCGGCGCCTCCGGCCGCAGCTCCTCAATGTACATGTTCAGGTCTTCCGCGACCTTGCCAAACAGATAGAGCACGCCGCTCTCGGTCTGCGGAGCGTACACCATTCCCCGAAAGTTGATCAATTCGCTGACAATGCTTCGCTCTACATTCGCCATTTTGCGTTCCTTCCAATCCGTAGAACCTCAAATCCTGACAGCCCGCGCGCACCTCCCCGTCCGCGTGGGGATACACGGGAAGATCATATCTCCGAATCCGCCGTTTGCAAAGCCAATTTCGCGTAGGACCGATAATGAATTGTAGAACAGGCGTACGACCCTGGGCAGACGGAGACCCAGACGTGCGGAATCCCAAGGTTCCAGCGGCGCGCCGGTGTAGAGTTGTTCATCGAGAATCCGATAGAGACAATGGATACACGCGCCGGGAAGGCCCTCCGGCGTACGCCGTGGACAGGATTCAACAAGGAGAACAAGAATGCCGGCAAGTATTGCACACATGGTGATCGCACACAATGCGTTGACGCTGCTGAAAGACAAGGGGTTCCCGGAGCTGGCGGATTTCGCCGCCCTGCTGGACGACCCCGCGAAGGGTTCGCTCTGCCAGGCGTACATGAACCTCGGCAGCATCGGGCCGGACCTGTACTACTACGCGAGCATGGCCCAATCCGCCAAGGAGATGCTTCTGGAAGGGTTTGTCGATGCGGCGGGCGTGACACCCTGGTCCTACCACCTGCACTCCCAAAAGCCCAGCCAATTCCCACTGCACTTGAGCGAGATCCTCTTCCAGGACGCCGTCTGGGAGGACAGCCAGATCATGCTGGATGTCGACGATCACCGCAAGCTCGCCTACATCGCGGGGCATCTGAGCCATATCGCGGCCGATCAGATCATTCATCCCTTGGTCAATCGCATCGCCAAGCCTTACTACCGCAGCGGCGCCAATCGCAAGAAGCACCGCCAATGCGAGGTCTTCCAGGACTATTTCCTTTACGAGGAGGTCTACCGCGGCAAGCGTCAGGAGGCCAAAGGGAAAAAAGGAAAGGCCGCGTACAGCTTCTTCGACCAGGACTTTCGCAAGTGGGTGGATTGTGTGCCAGGCTTGACGACGAGGAATACGGAAGACTGGTTCCGGTACTTCCTCCAGCGGGGCTTTGCCGAGACCTACGGCGTGTTCCCTTCCGAGGCCGATATTGAGAATTCGGTTGACAACCTGCTGCTGGTTCTGAGGGTATGCAAGATTCACGGCCCCTACAACGAGGCCCAGGAGGAGTACGAGGAGCACGGAGCCGACGGCGACATGTACCGGGAGTATGTGGCGGAGCCCAACTACCTGACCTACTATGACGAAGCCGTGCATTTGTCGGCTGCGTACATGGCGGCCTTGTACGAGGTCTACACGACCCTGGCCGCGGGCGGAGATTTCGATGATCCCCAGAAGAAGCGTTTCCGCGAAATCGTCAGTGACGCCGATCTGTCGTGCCCCTTGGAGAAGGACATCCTTCAGAAAGCCCACGCGAGTTTGACAAGCGGTCCCGGCGGCGCGAGCTATGACCCGCTTTTCGCACCATCCTGACGATTGTCATTGCCGACGATCAGCGGTAGTATGGCTGTTCGTAGTGACGCCGTAAGGCGTTTCTTGGAGATGCCCTTATGGGCACATTATAGGCAGTTCATGGGTGGGATGCCCATGCCGTTACCGTCTTTGGGGTTGGGCCTGTCGTCATGGAAGTAGTTACCAACGAGTCGCAAGCGTCACCGTTGAGTCCGCGAGGACGAACCTATCGTTTTTTGAGTTCCACAAAATCGGCCAGCGGGATCAACAATGCCTTCAACATCTTCATCGTGACGCTGATCCTGCTGAACATCGTGGCGATGGTCCTGGAATCGGTGCAGAAGGTCCACGACCTGGTGCCGAGATGTTTCCTCTGGTTCGAGTATTTCTCCGTGGCGGTTTTCTCCGTGGAATATGGATTGCGAGTCTGGTCCTGCGTGGAGGAGCCGCCGTATCGCCGCCCCCTCCTGGGACGGCTTCGCTTCGCCCTGACGCCGCTGGCCCTGGTGGACCTGTCGGCCGTGCTGCCCTTCTATCTCCGGTTCATCCACGCGGACCTGCGGGTGATGCGTATGTTCCGGATGATCCGCATCATGCGGGTCATGCGCATCGCCAAGCTCGGGCGGTACTCGGAATCGCTCCAGATGCTCGTGCGGGTGCTCCGCTCCAGGGGCGAGCAGCTTGTCGGCGGAGTGTCCATCCTGCTGATCCTGCTCGTCGTGGCGGCCACGCTGATGTACACGGCCGAGAAGGAGGCCCAGCCCAAGACCTTCACGAGCATTCCGGCCGCCATGTGGTGGGCCGCCGCAACATTGACCACCGTCGGCTACGGCGATATGTACCCCGTCACCGCCGTCGGCAAAATCCTGGGGGCGATTACCGCGATGCTGGGAATCGGGATGTTCGCCCTGCCGTGCGCCATCCTCGGCGCGGGCTTCATGGAGGAGCTCGATCGGAACAAGAAGCCGCAGACGTGCCCGCACTGTGGAAAGGAACTATGAGACCGATTGGTCGTCTTCAAGACGAGAACCAAGCCAGACGCTTCGGCGATTTTCTCTCCGTCAAAGACATCGAGAACCAGGTGGACCCGGATTTACATGGCACCTGGG